>JAEEIC010000144.1 GCA_016281165.1 Bacillota bacterium
GCGCTGATCTTCGCCGTGATGGTGTTCATACTTTCGGGCTTCGAGCACTGCGTGGCGGATATGTTCTACATGTTCGCCGCGAAGAATGTCGACTGGGCGAGGCTGCTCGTCATGATCCTCGGCAACAGCCTGGGAGGCCTCTTCGCCTGCGCGGCCTTTGAGGCTTCAAAGGGCGATGAGGGAGCCTTCGCGAAGAAGGGCTGAGAGCGGGCGGCCCCGATATCCTAAAGGAACGGTACGCGAAATACACAAAAAAGACCGGCAGATGGCCGGTCTTTTCGTTTTCGCTGACGCGGACGCTTCCCTACTTCAGAAGATAAGGCTCGAAGCGGTAGCTGTGGTCCAGGATGTCCTTCATGGAGAAATCGTCGCTGCAAAGGCCCTCATAGAGCTTGAACTGATCTCTGAAGTCGGGGCAGACGTCGTTGAAGAAGTCCTTTACCACGTCCTTGATGTAATTGTGGGCACAGAAGTGGCCGATGTCGTCGGGCGCCTTCTTTATGGTATCGACGCCGCTGCCCAGATCGTTAAAGCAGTACTTCTCGAGGAAGGCTCCCGCCTCCTCCAGGGTCCAGACGCCGTCCCAGAGCTTCCTGGTCGCCTCCAGCTTGCCGTAGCCCATGACGTCATAGTAGCGGTGCCAGAGAGGCATGAGCTCGGCCTTCGCCTTGTCCAGGCCGCAGATATCGAATATGACCTCGCGCTCGTAGTCCGTCATCTTCTGCCTGTCGTTCTCAAGGCACATATCGATTGCGACCCTCGCCGCGCCCTCGCTGAAGGCGTTGGAGGCCGTGTGCTGCGACACGACGCTCATCTCGGGCCAGCAGGTGTCGATGTAGGCCTGGGTCCTCTTCTCGAAGTAGACGAAGTGGCCCGGCTCGCATTCATGGGCGACGCACTCGACTAGGTTGTCGACCGACCAGGGATAGTTGATATTGAAGTTGCGCTCGTAATCGATGTGGTCGTAGTCGTAGCCGAAGAGCACGGAGAGGAACTGCATGGCGCCGGGGAGCTCTCTTACCCTGATGCGGGGAAGATTCTGCCCGGAAAGATCCATGTATCTGCAGCTCATGTCGTGGAAGTCTTTGGCGACCTGCTTTATGACGGGGAGCAGGGTCTCTTTGGGGATCGCGATGCTCTTCCTGAAGGCCCTGATCTTCTCGGCGGGAGAGCCCGTGCCAGGCAGGGCGCTGCCGAGATCTTTGACTATATCCTCGAAGGCGCTGTAGTCGTAGGCGGGGGCGACGAGGTCGTAAAGGCCCTTGGTCGCCTCGTCGTAGCTCATCTTTTCGCCCTTGAGCAGGGCCAGCCTCACCACCAGCTGCGACGCGTGCTCGGCGAGGTAGACGGCCCTTCTCTGCTCATTCGCGGGCGCTGTCTTCTGGTAATTGGCCAGATCGGCCGCCAGCTGCTTCGCGTCCTCGTACATGTCGTCCAGGGACTTGCCGTGCTTGAGGTCTCCGATCTCGTAATCGGGGATCTGCTTGTAGGTGCGGGAGAACTTCATCGAGGTCCTCCTCCAGAAGGGAGCCTCGGTGAACCAGTTGAGATCCCAGGGGTCGAAGCGGGTCTTGTTGAGTATGAGATCGACGTAGACCTGCGCGTAGTTGTTGAGCACCGACTCTGACATTATTCGAGGCCCTCCTTTTCGAAGTATTCGGCCATCTCTCTTCCGGTCGCCGTCCAGACGTCGCCCTTGGAGGCTATCAGGTCGAGGATCTCGTCGAGTATGTGCACTCTGCCCTTTTCGCCTATGGTCGTGGGATCGAGCTGCAGGTTGAAGAGGGTCCCCCACTTATAGGAGCCCTCGAACTCTTTGGCGAAGTTCACATAGACGTCGTCGGAGAGGCTGATCCTGTGCTGCACCGAAGGATCGAAGACGAAGGCGAAGTAAGGCAGATCGAAGGTCGCCCAGTCGAGGGGAAGCTCCAGGAGCCCCGCCTCCTCGAAGATATAGGGGATGTCGTGGTCGGCGAGAGAGCTGGAATACTTGAAGCCCAGCTTCTTTACGATCTTGAGCGTCTCGGCGGTGAGCTCTCCTTCGGGGGCTCTGAAGCCCACGGGATCATAGCCCGTGATCTCCTTCAGGGTCTTCTTGGCGCCGGCCAGCAGCTTCTCCTGCTCTTCTTCGCTGAGCAGGCCCAGGTTCTCGTGCTTGTCGCCGTGGCAGCCGATCTCATGGCCTCTTTCCGCGATCATCTTCACCTTGTCCGGGTAGCGCCTGGCCACGTCGGCGGGGATGAAGAAGGTCGCCTTGACCTTGTGAGCGTCGAAGATGTCCAGGACTCTGGGAAGGTAGTAGTTCATGCCGTTCTGCCCAATGGGCAGGCTGTCCCAGGCCTCGATGTCCTCGTCGGGATAATATATCTTGAGCCAGTATTCCGCGTCCAGATTGACGGAGATCAGAGCCGCGCTCTTTTTGCCCTCGGGCCATTTTACAGTCTTAGCGTACATCTCAGTCCTCCTTCGCGTTCGCGATATAGTACTCGGCGATATCCTTGCAGGTCGCGCACCAGACGTTCCTGTTATCCGCCAGGTACCTGCAGAAGTCCTCGAGCATCTGCGCTCTTCCCGGGTGCCCGCAGACCTGCGGATGGAAGGCGGCCGAGATGCTCTGGCCGAAGCGCACCGCGCCCTCGACCTCTCTGATGAACTTCCTGTAGATGTTGTCGTAGCAGGCTATTGGGTCC
>JAEEIC010000145.1 GCA_016281165.1 Bacillota bacterium
CTATCCCGCGATACTCGAGATCCACGGCGGGCCCTTCGGCGCCTACGGCACCCCCTATCACCACGAGATGCAGATGCTGGCCGCCAGAGGCTACTTCGTCTTCTACTGCAACCCCAGAGGGGGCGACGGCAGAGGCAGCGACTTCGCGGAGCTGAGAGGAAAGCTGGGCACCATCGATTACGACGACATCATGGCATTTACCGACAAGGTCCTCGAGGCTTACCCGATGATCGATAAGAACAGGCTGGGCGTCACCGGCGGAAGCTACGGAGGCTACATGACCAACTGGATCATCGGCCACACCGACCGCTTCGCCGCCGCGGCCAGCTGCCGCAGCATATCCAACTGGCTGGCCCAGAACCTCTACACCGATATCGGCCTTGGCTACGGCGAAGAGATCGTACAGGGCGACGTGTGGAGGAACCCCCAGCTGATCCGCGACCAGTCCCCAATCGAGTTCGCCGACAAGGCCAAGACTCCCACCCTCTTCATCCACTCCGATCAGGATTACCGCTGCTACATGGGCGAGGGCCTGCAGATGTTCACCGCCCTGCAGAAGTTCGGCGTTCCCACCCGCTTCTGCCTCTTCCACGGCGAGAGCCACGGCCTGTCCAGGGGCGGCAAGCCGAAGAACAGGATATCCCGCCTCACCGAGATCGCGGACTGGATGGACAAGTATCTTAAATAGCGGTCATAAAGGCTGCCTGAAAGCATCGACCCCATGAAACTGCAAAGCCGTCCGGAGCTGTCCGGGCGGCTTTGTGCGTCAATCGACAGCACTTACTATTTCGCACCGCCGCTTTTGCCATCATAGATGACGATCTGGTCATATAATTATTTTTAGTTTTGGTTATTTCAATATGATCAATCAGCAGCTATACTCTCATTACATTACTTTTAAGGGAGCAAAACGATGAACGCCAGCCGGAAAAGCATATCAACGGTAAGGATCACTTTCACAGCCTTGTTCATGGCGATGAACATCGCTCTGTCGTCCTTCGGGATCCCGGTCCCGGGCGGACACCTCTATCTTTGCGACGCCGTGATCTGCATCGCGGGCCTGCTTCTCGATCCTTTTGAAGCCTTCATTGCGGGAGGCGTCGGATCATTCCTGGGCGATCTGATATTCTATCCCCTGCCGATGTTCGTATCCCTGGTCACCCACGGCCTGCAGGCCGTCGTCATATCTCTGATATCCCATAAGGTCCTTAAAAAACATCCCATCGCCGCCTCATGGATCGCCGTCACTTCCGGATCCGTCATAATGGTCACCGGGTATACTCTGGGAAAGATATTCATCTACAGCACCTTTGAATACGCGATGATCAAGCTTCCGTATGAGATCGCCCAGGCAGCTCTCGGGGCAGTCCTCGGGATGGTCCTTTGCTACAGGTTCGGTCTCAAGGATCTTTTCAGGCGTCTCATATCCCACAAGCAGTAACGTTCAATGACAGGAGCAGCTATCATGTATGAAGAATTAAAAAAGCAGTCATCCGATATGTGCAGGGAATTCTGCGAGAAAGCGGATCTTAAGGCTGGCCAGACTGTGGTCGTCGGATGCTCGACCTCGGAGGTCTGCGGTTCAAGGATCGGAAGCAATTCCGATCCCGAAGCGGCGGAAGCGGTCTTTTCGGGGATATACGAAGTCCTTTGCGAAAAGGGCGTCTATCTCGCGGCGCAGTGCTGCGAGCACCTCAACAGGGCTGTCGTCATCGAGCGAAAGGCCCGCCCCTTTGACGAGATCGTGAACGCCGTTCCCCAGCCGAAAGCAGGCGGCTCGTTTGCGACTGCCGCGTACAGGACGTTCCGGGATCCCGCAGTTCTCGAGGAGATACGCGCCGACGCAGGCATCGATATCGGAGATACCCTCATCGGCATGCATCTGAAAAGAGTAGCGGTCCCCGTCAGGCTCGAACACGACCGCATAGGACAGGCCCGGGTCGTTTCCGCCCGGGTCCGGCCAAAGTATATCGGAGGAGAAAGAGCCCGGTATTCCGACAAGCTGCGCTGATGAGATCAAGCCTTCCCGGGCTGATCAAAAAGCCTGAAAGACCGCCCGGAACATCATATCCGGACGGTCTTATCGTTTATGCCGCGCTGCTGTGAGCGCAGTCTATTCGCAGTCCTCCCACCAGCGGGCGGTGACGGATGCGAGCTCGTCGAAATCTACGGTCTGCCCCATCATCGGGACCGCGATATCGAGCCCCTGATCCGCTGCCGCGGCGGTGACCCGCGTTACGGAGTCGTCCCAGGCGTGGTTGCAGATGCTGAAGCTGCCCCAGTGGACGGGTATCAGCCACGACGCTTTCGCGTCTTTTCCTGCCTGAACGGTCTCTTCGGGGAACATATGCATGGAAGGCCAGGCTGTGTCGTACTGGCCGCATTCGGCGATCATCAGATCGGGTGCGCCCAGCCTTTCGCCCACTTCCTTAAAGGCTTTGCAGTAACCCCCATCACCGGTGTAGTACACGCTTTGCGGGCCGCCGGCGATATAGAGGCCTCCCCATAGGGTCGTATCCCTCTTCAAAGGGTCGCGGCCGGAGAAGTGCTGCGAGGGCGTGAGGGTGAAGCTGAGCCCGCCTGTCTCAACGCTCTCCCACCAGTCCAGAGCGAAGATCTTCTCTTCTTCAACGCCCCAGCCTCTGAGGATCGCGTCGACGCCCAGGGGGCAGATGAAGACCCCCGCCCTGTCCTTGATCTTCAGTATCGTCCTGTAGTCAAGATGGTCGTAATGGTCGTGGGAGATGAAGACAACGTCGATATCGGGAAGCTCGTCCGCCGTCAGGGGAAGCTCTGAAAAACGCTTAGGACCCGCGAAGCTCACAGGCGAGGTCCTTTCTCCGAGCATGGGATCGATGAGGATATTCCGCGCTCCGTACTGCAGCAGAAAGGCCGAATGGCCCAGCCAGGTGAAGCTCAGATCGCCTTCTCCAGGGGCGGCGATGAGCGAAGGCTCCGCCGCCGGCAGCTTCTTTTTCGGCATCCTGCGGCTGCTCGCGGGATAAGCCTTCCCGCCCATGACAGGCATCTCGTCCTCGTTATGGAAGCGCCCTTCGCGGTACTGCTTCGACCTCTGTTCGAAGCCGGCGCGCTCTTCTTTATCCGGATGCTTTCCCACCGCGGGCGAGAGCATGAGGAAGAGGACCACTGCCGCCGCGATAAGCAGCAGGGCCGCGAGCGCGATCGCTATCACTTTTCCGAGCAGTTTCAGTATCTTCATCGCGTAAGGGACCGTCCCGGATCAGTTCATCCCTCGAGCTTTTCCGCCGCCATGGCGATAAAGTCCGGTATATGTATATACTGCGGGCAGTGCCTGGCGCAGGCCCCGCACTTTACGCAGTCCGAAGCCTTCCCGTGCCCTTTGGCAAGGCTCGCGTAAGCGGGCTTTATCTTCCAGCCCTCCTGGGGGAAGCGCGTTATCTCGTTGAGCATCTTGAAATAATCCGGTATCAGTATGCCCTTCGGGCAGTGGGCCGCGCAGTAGCGGCAGCCGGTGCAGGGGACCGCGGTCTGCGCGTTTATGATGCCGCAGGCCTTCTTAAGGAGCGCCGGCTCCTCTTCGCTCACAGGCTCCATATCCTGCATGTTCTCTTCGACCTGGCTCATGGCGTTCATGCCCGAAAGGCAGACCTTCACGTTCTCAAGGGACTGCACGAAGCGCAGGGCCCAGCGGGAAGGACTGTCTTCCGGCCTGGCTCCTCTGAGA
>JAEEIC010000146.1 GCA_016281165.1 Bacillota bacterium
ACAGATCCGCCGCCATCGCTCTCTGGTGCCCCGAATATGAGGAATATCATTATCAGGCCTACGGCTGGGCTTCAGATGTGATAGACGGGGACGAGATCGACTTCATCAGCGAGAGATCTCCCGGCTATGAGGAAGAATACGGAGACTGGGGCGTCCTGTACGCGTCGCTCCGCTTCACCTCCAATTATCTCGACGATGTTTTCCAGGACATAAACACTCTGCCGCCCGAGATCGCCGCCATCCTGCAGGGAGAACAGACCACCGACCAGAGCTCTCCTGTCTCCGCGGATCCGCAGCCCCTCACGGGCTCCAAGCCCGACTGGTATCCCGAGGATCCCCAGAACTTCACCTTCTTCCATGACGAGGACGCTCCCAGAGTGGTCGACGTCGCCGACATCTTCACCCCCGAAGAAGAAGCCCGCATCGAGAGCAGGGCCCGGGAGATCATAAACGAGACCGGAAGAGACGTGGTCGTATTCACCGACGTCTCCAGCTACGGCCTGGAGCAGAACGTCTACTGCGCCGATTTCTACGATTTCAACGGCTACGGCTTCGGTCCCGAGAGGGAAGGCTTATGTCTTCTCTTCTGCATGGATCCCAATGACAGGGGCTTCATGACCGTGGCGACAGGCTCAAAGACCCGCGCCGTATTCACCGAGAGCAGCTCCAACTCCATGGACGACCTCCTTTATGACTACGCGGTGCAGGGCGAATTCGGAGCTGGCGTCATCGCCTGGCTCGATACCGTCGAGAGCCTCTATACCAAGGGCGTGCCCTTCGCCCCCGACTGGCTGCCCGACGCGGACGCGAACTACGTCAGGACTCCCAGAGCGGCCAGCCCCCAGGCGATCAAGAGCTTCGTCGACGACAGGGCGGGGCTGCTCTACGACGACGAAGCCGCCTCTCTTGAAGCGATGGCGAGATCTATCAGCGAGACCTACGGCATCGACGTGATGATACACACGACCCGCGACATCTACAACATGAGGTGGGACGAATACCTCGACAACTATTACTATTACAACGGCATCGGCCTCGGACAGGATTACGACGGCATACTGATCGCCGTGACTCCCTATTCCAGCAGCGCCCGCATCTACGCCGACGGCAAAGTCAGGGACAAGCTCACCGAGGTCAACAGGAGCCGCATCGTCGATCACAGCGAAGACGATATCTACGGCGACAGGTTCTTCGAGGGCTTCAGCAGCATACTGAAAGACGTGGATCACATGATGAGGACCGGAAGAGTCGCCAGGAGCCTCAGCGCCTGGCTGGGCTCCACGGCCCTGGGAACTCTTCTGGGCGGCTCCCTCGGCGGGGTCTCCTTCGGCGCGGCCAAGAGCACGATGAAGGAACCGAAGACCAGAACGGCGGCTTCCGAGTACATAAGCAACTTCAGGCTGCTGGGCCAGAGCGACAATTACCTCTATACGACCACGAGCAGGGTCTACGATCCTCCCAGCAAGTCCTCTTCGGGAGGAGGCTCCTCGGGAGGGCATTCGTCCTACAGCGGCTCGTTCCACAGCTCCTCCGGAGCCAGCCATTCCAGCTCGGGCAGGAAATTTTAGCGCGGACACGGTGCTCTTATGAAGGATTTTCTTCCCATCTGCTCCGAAGACATGAAGAAGCGGGGCTGGGATCAGGCCGATTTCGTATATGTGATAGGCGACGCCTATGTGGACCATTCATCCTTCGGCCCTGCCATAATCAGCAGGGTCCTGGAGTCGCGCGGCTATAAGGTCGCGATCATCTCCCAGCCCGACTGGAAGGATCCCGAGAGCATAGCCGTCTTCGGCATGCCCAGGCTTGCTTTCCTGGTCAGCGCCGGCAATATGGACTCCATGGTCAATCACTATACGGTGAACAAGAAGCTCAGGTCTTCGGATTCATATACTCCGGGAGGGAAGGCCGGCAAGAGGCCCAATTACGCCACCGCCGTCTACTGCAACCTCATAAAGAGCCGCTTTAAAGGCGCTCCCGTCATCATCGGCGGCATCGAGGCGAGCCTGCGGCGCCTTGCCCACTACGATTACTGGTCCGACAGGCTCAGGCGTTCCATCCTGCTCGATTCGGGGGCCGATCTTCTCCTTTACGGCATGGGAGAGCTCTCGATCATCGAGGCGGCGGACGCCCTGGCGAGCGGTCTTAGCATCTCCGATCTCACCTTCATAAACGGCAGCGTCTTCAAGACCCGCGATCCTTCCTTCGTGCAGGACGCGATCACGCTGCCTGATTTTGACGCGCTGCAGAAGGACAGGCTCGAGTACGCGAGGAGCTTCTATATCCAGTACTGCAACGCCGGCTACGCCACGGCGAAGCCCCTCATCGAAAAGTACGGCGAGAACCGCTATATCGTCCAGAATCCTCCCCAGAGGCCCCTCACCACCATGGAGATGGACGACGTCTACAGCCTTCCCTATATGAACGCCTATCATCCCTCCTACGAGAAGGAGGGCGGGGTGCCGGCCATTAAAGAGATCAAGTTCTCGCTCACCAGCAACCGCGGCTGCTTCGGCGCCTGCAGCTTCTGCGCTCTGACCTTCCATCAGGGCCGCATCGTGCAGGTGAGGAGCCACGAGTCTCTGATAAAAGAGGCCGAGGAGATGACGAAGGACCCCGATTTCAAGGGCTATATACACGACGTGGGCGGGCCGACGGCCGATTTCAGGAGGCCTTCCTGCGACAAGCAGCTGAAGCACGGGGTCTGCACCGACCGCCAGTGCCTCTTCCCAAAGCCCTGCCCGAATCTCAAGGCCGAGCACGCGGATTACATCAGTCTTCTCAGAAAGCTCAGGAGCATCAAGGGCGTGAAGAAGGTCTTCATACGCTCCGGCATACGCTTCGATTATGTTCTGGCCGATAAAAAGGGCGACGCCTTCATCGAGGAGATCTGCCGCCATCACGTCAGCGGCCAGCTCAGGGTCGCGCCGGAGCACGTGAGCGACAACGTCTTAAGGCTCATGGGAAAGCCCGAGAACGGCGTCTACCGGGAATTCATCAGGCGCTTCGACGATACCAACGAAAGGCTGGGCCTCGACCAGTACGCGGTCCCGTACCTGATATCCTCACATCCCGGCTCGACCTTAAAGGACGCCATCGCTCTCGCCGAGAGCGTGAGAGATATGGGCTACATGCCGGAGCAGGTGCAGGACTTCTATCCGACTCCTTCGACCATATCCACCGTCATGTACTATACCGGCGTGGATCCCAGGACCATGGAGAAGGTCTACGTGCCCTCCGACCCCAGGGAAAAGGCCATGCAGAGGGCCCTCATCCAGTACAGGAAGCCCGAGAACTACGAGCTCGTGAAGGCCGCCCTGATAAAGGCCGGCAGGCAGGATCTGATCGGCTGGGACAGGAAGCGCTGCCTCATAGCGCCGAGGCAGACGGCAGGCGAAAGATCCAAAGCGGCGGGTGAAAAGCAGGGGAAAGCGCCCTCCGGCAGGCCTTCCGCGAATTCCGCAGCCGGAAAGGAAACAAAGCACGGCCGTTCTCCCAAAGGAGGAAAGAACAAGAGATGAGATATCCGGCATTCTTAAAACAAGGCGACCGCCTGGGCTTCATCGCCCCGTCTTTTGGCTGCAGCTTCGACCCCTATCTCAGCTGCTTTGACGAGGCTCTAAAGGTCTTTGGCGGCATGGGCTATGAAATCCTTACCGGTCCCAACTGCCGCGCCGCCCTGGGGCAGGGCAAGAGCAATACGCCCGAGCTCTGCGCGGAAGAGATAAACGATTTCCTTATCCGAAGGGACTGCGCCGCCGTGCTCTCCGTCGGAGGGGGAGAGACCATGTGCGAGGATCTGAGCTTCGTAGACTTCGACGCTATCGCCAAGGCCCGTCCCCGCTGGTTCATGGGCTTTTCCGACAATACCAATCTCACTTTCACTCTGCCGACCCTCTGCGATACCGCGGCCGTGTACGGTCCCTGTGCCCCGGCCTTCGGCATGAAGCCTCTGCACAGTTCTCTCGGCGACGCTCTGGACTTGCTTAACGGGAAACAACTTATGGTAAAGAACTATGATAAATGGGAGATCGAGCCTCTGAAGAGCGAAGAGGATCCCTTTGTTCCTTACAATACCACCGAACCTTGCTGCCTGAAAGTCTTCAGGCCGGACGGCAAAGAGACCGCAAGCGGCGAGACTCTTGACTTTTCCGGAAGGCTCCTGGGCGGCTGCCTGGACATACTCGTCCTGCTCTGCGGCACCCGCTTCGACAGGGTGAAG
>JAEEIC010000147.1 GCA_016281165.1 Bacillota bacterium
GCTAATGACTTATGTTCGGACATGGTATCTCCTATTCGGCAAAATTGCAAACAAGAGATTATATCACGAAGAAAAGGAAGATGAACAGTTTTTTGGCGCTTTTCGGGCCGGAAAACGTTAAAAAGAGGATGCCCCGCGGCTTCGGACCGTCTGAGGCATCCTGATTTTTATTTATCTCTTTTTCCGAAGCTTCGCAGGACTACGCCATCTGCTTGGCGACTTCCTCCGCGAAGTTCTCCTGTCTCTTCTCGAGGCCTTCTCCGACCTCGAAGCGCACCATCTCGACGACCTTGATGCTCTTGCCGAGCTCCTTGGCGACGCTGTCGACGTACTGCTTCACGGTCTGCTCGCTGTTCTTGACGAAGACCTGGTCTACCAGGCAGACTTCCTTCAGCTGCTTGTTGAGACGGCCCTGGATCATCTTCTCGACGATGGCCTGGGGCTTTCTCTTGTTCTCGGGCAGCTCGTTGTTCTCGTTGATGGCCTGAGCGAGTATGACTTCCTTCTCGTGGGCCAGGTATTCCTCGTCGATGCCGTTCTGGTCGACGAACTGGGGCCTCATGGAGCAGATCTGCATGGCGACGTCCTTGCCGACGACGGTGACTTCCTCGGCGGAAGCCTCGGTCTGAAGACCGACGATGACGCCGATGCGGCCGCCCTGGTGCAGGTAACCGATGTACTTGACGCCTTCGGTGTGGCACTTGGCGATGCGGCGGATGTTCATGTTCTCGCCGATGGTGGCGATCTTGTTGATGAGGACGTCCTGGACGGTCTCGCCGTTGCCGAAATCGGCGTTCTTCAGGCAGTTCTCGCAGGAACCGTCGGGAAGAGCCAGGGTGATGGCGGCGAGAGTGTCGACGAACTCGATGAACTCGGGGTTCTTGGCGACGAAGTCGGACTCGGAGTTGACCTCGACGGCGGCGGCCTTGGTGCCGTCCTCGCTGAAGGCGAGCCTTACGAGGCCTTCAGCCGCGATGCGGCCGGACTTCTTGGCGGCCTTGGAGAGGCCTTTCTCTCTCAGATAATCGATGGCCTTGGCCATATCGCCGTCAGTCTCGACGAGGGCCTTCTTGCAGTCCATCATGCCGGCTCCGGTGGTCTCGCGGAGCTCCTTTACCATTGCTGTGGTGACAGCTGCCATTTTCTATTCCTCCTCTGCCTTCTCTTCGGCGACTTCTTCAACGGTCTCTTCTGCCTCGGCGGGAGCCTCGGCGTTCTCAGCGGGAGCTTCGGCGAAGGATTCGCCCTGCTTGCCCTCGATGACGGCGTCGGCCATCTTGCCCATGATGAGCTTGACCGCTCTGATAGCGTCGTCGTTGGCGGGGATCACGTAATCCACGTCATCGGGATCGCAGTTGGTATCGCACATTCCGACGATGGGGATGCCCAGGATCCTGGCTTCCTTGACGGCGATCTTTTCCTTCTTGGGATCCACGACTACGAGGCAGCCGGGCATTCCCTTCATGTCCTTCATGCCGCCCAGGTACTTTTCGAGCTTGTCTCTCTCCTGGATGAGCTTGAGGACTTCCTTCTTGGTCAGAGCCTCGAAGGTGCCGTCGGTCTCCATGGTCCTGATCTGGGCCAGTCTCTTGATCCTCTCGGAGATGGTCTTGTAGTTGGTGAGCATGCCGCCCAGCCATCTCTCGTTCACGAAATACATGTCGCAGCGCAGGGCCTCGTCCTTGATGGCGGCCTGAGCCTGCTTCTTGGTGCCGACGAAGAGCACGGGCTTTCCTTCGGCGGAAACGCTCTTCACGAAATCATAGGCTTCGTCCATCTTGTAAACGGTCTTCTGCAGGTCGATGATGTAGATACCGTTCCTCTCGGTGAAGATGTAGGGAGCCATCTTGGGGTTCCATCTTCTGGTCTGGTGACCGAAATGTACGCCGGCCTCCAGCAGCTGCTTCATAGAAATAACTGACATTCTTTTTACCTCCCGGTTAGTACTTCCACCCGGCGCTTTGCGACCCTTGCGGGCACCGTAGGCTATCCGGATGTGACGATTGATCTGAGCGCGAAGGCTCAACAAAATATGCTCACATAAAATGCGCGCTTATAGAATATACTACAGGCGCGCTGCTTGTGCAAGCACTTTTTGTTGAAATTTGAATGTTTTCGGCTTTTTTCCCGGATCACATAATATGAGAGACCTGCATATAAGACCCGCTATTCGGCGCTGCCGCCTTTTATGAGATCCCTGATGATCTCTCCCGCCATCATGAGGCCCGCGGACGAGGGCACGAAGGATATGCTGGGGACGGGCTTCGCGCCCTTCCTTATGGGCTCCTCGTCGGAAAAGAGGACCTTGACGCCCTTCTCTATCCCCTGCTGCCTGAGCCTGACGCGCACGGCCTTGGCCAGAGGATCGGTGTGGGTCTTCGATATATCGGCGATCCTGAAGCGCTCGGGATGGAGCTTGTTGCCGGTGCCCATGGAGCTGATGACCGGCACTCCCGCCGCCCTCGCCTCGCTTATGAGCGTCACCTTGGCCCTGACGTCATCGATGGCGTCCGCGATATAGTCCCAGTCCGCGATGTCAAGTGCGCTCACCGGCATCACCTTAACGCCGTCCGCCTGCTCTTCGTCCCCGATGCGGAAAGGAAAGGCCCTGAGGACGCAGTCCGGGTTGATATTCCCGATGCGCTTCGTGAAGGCCTCAGTCTTGAGCGTCCCTATATCGCTCCTCAAGGCGATGATCTGGCGGTTGAGATTGGTCTCGTCCACGGCGTCGCTGTCGCAGAGCCCCAGGGCGCCGACCCCGGCCCTGGCCAGGGCTTCGGTGACGAAGCCGCCCACTCCTCCCAGGCCTACGACCAGGACCCTGGCCGCTATGAGCCTTTTCATGCCCTCGCTGCCGACGAGGAGCTCCGTTCTCTGATACAGACCTTCCATATATCCTCCCGCGGGACGTCCCGCTTAAAAGACAAAAAGGACCGGCAGGGCCGGTCCCGGTGATATACGTTCTACTCTTCTTCGGAGACTTCGCTCTCCTCTTCGCTTTCTTTGGCGGCTTCGGGCTCCTCGCTCCCGTCCTCAGCGGGCTCCTCTTCGGGGAGCTCTTCGGGGAGCTCTTCGGGCGCGGCGCTCTCTTCCACTCTCTTGTAGCTGATGAGGTCGTCGGAGATCTCCTGGGTGGCGACGGAGAGAGGCTTCTCGTTCTCGGTATCGAGGGTGAGCATGGGCTTTCCGTCGATCAGATCTCTGGCTCTCTTGGCGGCCA
>JAEEIC010000020.1 GCA_016281165.1 Bacillota bacterium
CGGGGACCTTCGGTGATGATGTCCTGCACCTGCGCGCGCGGATCGAGGGATCCGTAGGGGTTCTGGAAGACTATCTGCAGTTTTTTGCGCAGGGGACGCATGTCGCGGGCTTCAAGTATGTTCGTCCCGCGGTAAAAGACGCGGCCGCTGTCGGGCTCGACCAGGCGCAGCACCGAGCGGCCGAGAGTGGTCTTGCCGCAGCCGGACTCCCCGACCAGGCCCAGGGTCTCGCCCTCGCCCAGGGTGAAGCTCACGCCGTTCACGGCGGCGAAGCCCGGGACGCCCCGCTTTTTCGAAGAGAAGGTCTTTACGAGATCTTCAACGCGCAGGAGCTCAGACATCTGCCCTGCCTCCCTTCTTCACGAGATGGCAGGCGGCGCTGTGGCCGCCGCCCAGATCGAGAGTCCGCGGTCTCGTCCGCAGGCAGTCCTCAAAGCAGTAAGGACAGCGGGGGGCGAAGACGCAGCCCCGCGGCAGGTCGATCGGATCTATGGGCTCCCCCTCCAGGGCGGCCAGAGGCTCCTCCCCCTTGTCGTCGAGGCGGGGTATGGCGCTGAGCAGGGCCTTTGTATAGGGATGGGCCGCTTCCTCATAGATCTGCGGGGCGCTGCCGCTCTCCATGACGAAGCCTCCGTACATCACGGTGACGCGGTCGCAGAGGCGGGCGACGACGCCCAGATCGTGGGTGATGAAAAGGACTGACATCCCCCGCTCCTCCTTAAGGCGCTGGATGAGCGAGAGTATCTCCTCCTGTATGGTGACGTCGAGGGCGGTGGTCGGCTCGTCCGCGATGAGGAGCTGCGGGTCGCAGAGCAGGGCCGCGGCTATCATCACGCGCTGGCACATCCCGCCGGAAAGGGAATCCGGATAGCGGCGCATCACGTCCCCGGGATCGCGTATCCCCATGACCGAGAGCATCTTCGCGCTCTTTTCCCAGGCTTCTTTGCGGCCGGTCTTTGGAGAATGGCTCCTGAGCACCTCGGTGAGGAAGCTCCCGACGGTGAACAGGGGATCCAGAGCGGTCATCGGATCCTGAAAGACCATGCTGATCTCGCTGCCGCGTATGCTCCTCAGCTCTTTTTCTCCCAAAGCGAGCAGATCCCGGCCGC
This sequence comes from Bacillota bacterium, assembly GCA_016281165.1. Taxonomy (GTDB): domain Bacteria; phylum Bacillota; class Clostridia; order Peptostreptococcales; family Anaerovoracaceae; genus RGIG2707. Next base: position 1,110 of record JAEEIC010000020.1, read on the forward strand.
CGAAGAGCGCGGTCCCGGCCTCGACCCTGCCGCCGGGAGCCAGCAGGCCCAGCACGGCGTAGGCGCTGACGCTCTTGCCGCTGCCCGACTCGCCGACTATGCCGGTCACTTCTCCCCTGCGCACGCTGAATGAGCCGTCGCTGACAGCCTTCACGGCGCCGCGGGGCGTGCCGAAGCTCACCTTGAGCCCCTTTACCTCGAGAAGGACGTCGTTACCTGCCATGGGCACCTCCTTCCGCGCTGAGGCTGTCCCTTATACCGTTGCCCACGAGATAAAGGCAGATTATGCACAGGGTTATGGTGAGGGCGGGGATGAGAGAGAGATGAGGCATGGAGCGCAGCTGCTTTCTGCCCATATCGAAGAGCAGGCCCCACTCCGGTCTGGGAGGGCTTATGCCCACGCCGATGTAGCCCAGTATGGTGCAGGTGGTGAGGGCGTCGGCGACTGAGGTGGTCGCCTGCACGGCCGCGAGGGGCATCACGTTGTGGATCACGTGTTCTTTGATGATGTATAAGGGGCCGGCGCCCAGAGCGCGCGAGGCCGCGACGTAGGAGCTGCCGCCGATCTCAAGGACGGCGGCGCGCACTATGCGGGCGAAGGGCGGGATCCCCGCTATCGCGATGCCGAACAGGAAGTTCCCGTGCCCCATACCGAGCAGGTAATCGAAGACTATGGCCAGCAGAAGCCCGGGGACGGAGGATATCGCGTCCATCACGCGCATGCCCACGCTGTCGACGAGGCCTCCGGCGTAGCCGCAGGCGATGCCCGCCACGGTTCCGGCAGCGGCGGCGATGAGGCCGGTGAGGAAGGCTACCGACAGAGTCACGCGTCCTCCCCAGGCCATGCGCACGAGAAGATCGCGCCCCATGTAGTCGGTGCCGAAGGGATGCGCGGCCGAAGGCATCTGATGACGCTCGGCGGTGTTCACCTCCCAGTAAGCGTAGGGGGCGGCGAAGGGGTATATCGCGCAGAAAAGTATTATCGCCAGCAGGACGGCCAGGGCCCCAACGGCGACGGGATCGTGAAAGAACGCGCGGACGCTCCTCTTCATGCTCTCACCTCCTGTCCCCGCGGCGCAGGCTGCTGCCGAAGCTCAGGGTCCTGCGCAGAGAGGGATTGACCAGCACGAAGAGCAGGTCCGTGACCACGCCGCAGACGCTCATGATGAGGGCTACTATGGTGACGCAGCCCATGAGCGAGGTGGTGGCGCGGCTGCCGACGGCGCCTATTATGCAGGTGCCCAGTCCGCGTAGATTGAAGAAACGCTCCACCACGACGGAGCCGCAGATCAGATTGGCGAATACGGTATTGAATATGGAGAAAGCGGGGATCAGGGCGTTTTTGAGCGCGTGGCGGAATATCACGCTGCTCCTGCTCAGGCCCAAAGATCTCAGCGAGAGCACGAAAGGCTTGTCCAGGACCTCGGCCATGCCGGCGCGGGTCACCTTGGCCACATTGGCCGCCCCTATCACCGAGAGAGTCGCCAGAGGTATCACGTAATCAGCAGGATCCTGCAGGGTCACGTGGACCCAGCGCAGCCGCAGGGCGAAGAAAAGCACCAGACCGAGCGCCAGGCAGAACGAGGGCAGAGCGGAGAAGAAGGTGGTAAGCGAGGTGATGAGGCTGTCCTGCCAGCGTCCGCGGCGGCAGGCCGCGAAGACTCCCAAGGGAAGGCCTATGAGATAGGTCGCGAAGACGCCGATCCCCGTCATCTTGAGCGTGACGGCGGTCCTTTTCAGGAGATCCTCATCCAGAGGGGAGTTGTAGGAATCGTTAAGACCGAAATCGCGGCGCGCGAAGACCCTGTAGCAGTACTTGCCGTACTGCTCAAGCAGGCTGAGCTGCCCGGCCTGTCCCGGGACGTCGTCCTCATACCTTATCATGCGCGAGGTATCGGTGCCCATCAGAGAGGCCATCAGTACGAAGACCAGCAGTATCACCGCCATGACGGTGGGTATGATGAGCAGTATTCTTTTGCAGAAGTATCCTAACATAGGCCCCCCAAAACGACCTGATGCAGACCATTATATGTTAAACGAAACAAAAAAACAACGACGCCCGAAACGGTATGGTGGGAGAGATGCCGGGCGCCGTATTATTCTGCCTTTTTGTTCGCGTAAAGTCTCCGGTTCAGAGGGCATGCCCGCCGGAGACCTTTATGACCTGCCCCGTGAGCATTCCCGCTTTATCGCTGGCCAGGAACAGTATCGTATCCGCGATATCCTCCGGCTGTATAAGTTTTCCCATCGGGATCAGGGGTATGACGACCTTTTCGAACTCCTCGTCGATCCATCCCGTCTGCGTCGGACCGGGCGCGACGCTGTTCACGGTGATCCCGTACTTCGCCACTTCAAGGGCAATGCTGCGGGTGAGTGCCTCAAGCGTTGCCTTGCTCGCCCCGTACGTGATCTGTCCCGCAAAGACCTGCGCGGAGTCCGTGGAAAGGTTGATGACCCTTCCCTGATCGCCCCGATGAGCGACAAGCTCCCTGATCATGAGGATGCTCCCCCTTACATTGACCGCAAAAGTATCGTCGATCACCTTTTGAGTGATATTCTCTATGGTATCCAGCCCGGTCTCATCGTCCGCCGCCGCGTTATTGACCAGGATGTCGACTCTGCCGAAACGCTTCAGGACCGCCGCGTAGATATCCTTAACGGTATCCTCATCGGAAATATCGCTCTCGAGGACCATATACTCCGCATCCAGTTCCCTGAGCCTGCTCTCCAATTGGTCCGCGTTCCCCGCATTCGCCGCATAATACCTGTCCGGCCCGTTTTTACCGGTCTTTTCCTTATCAAAAGGCCGCTCGATTTTCTTATATACCAGAGCCAGCTTCGCTCCTTCGCGCGCAAATGCCATTGCCGTTGCCGCGCCTATGCCCTGCGGGTTGTTCACGCCTGTGATCAGGGCCACCCTGCCCTTTAATCCGTAATCGACCATAATACGACCTCCGTAGATAACTAATTGTCAAATCGATTATAGCATAATTAGAAGACATCCGCCTGGATGTCTTCTTTCTGCTCCCAATGGATGAATGTGCGTTTTTAGTTTCCGGCGAGATCCTTATTTCAGGAACTGCTCTGCCCAGGCCTTGAGCTCATCCGCGGACGCGTTGGCGGCGAAACGCTTTCCGGCGTCCACTTCCGCGCCGGTGATCTCATGCATGCGGGCGGGGGCTTCCTCGCCTATACCGCTGCTGCCGGAGGTGGCGAAGGGGACGACCTTCTTCCCGGAGAAGTCATACGCGGCCAGGAAGCTGTCGACGATCGAGGGCTCGCGGTACCACCAGACGGGATAGCCGACGAAGATCACGTCAGCGTCCGCCACGGGGGCGTCCTTATCGGCCAGGGCGGGACGGCAGTTCTTGTCGCTCATCTCGAGAGTGGAACGGGACTGTTTGTCCCTCCAGTCCAGATCGGCGCTGGTATAGGGGACTTCGGGCCTGATCTCATAGACCGGTGAACCGATCGCGTCCGCGAGACGCTTCGCTACTTTGGCGGTAACGCCGCTGGCGGAGAAATATGTTACAAGTGCTTTCATCGTTTTTCCTCCTGATGATACTTTGATGATACCTTTGGCGAAATCCGCGGCCGCGGCGAGATCCTGCGCGTCGGGCTTTCCCTTGTGGACGCCCTTGAACTCGCCCTTGCAGTGGAATTCGCGCTCGTCCATGGGGATGCCGGCCTTGTCGGCTTCCGCCTTTACCTTTTTCCAGGTCGAGTTGAGCATGGCGGCCGAACCGAAATTTACTATCCTCCCGACCTTGTTTTTGTCGAGGGATGACACGAAATCGCGTACCTGCGGGTCGATGCTGAAGGCATAATAGGAGTTCCCCAGGAAAAGGACGTCTACCGGATCGCCAACGGGAACGCTGATCGGCAGAGCCTCCGCGCCGACAGCCTTCGCGACAGCCTCCGCGAGGCGCTTCGTGTTCCCTGTCCTGGTGTAATATCTGACTGCGACCTTCATGATACTGCTCTCCCTTACGCCTTATTGAACTTTTCTTTGCCCTGACGGCAGCGCGGGCATCTCCAATCCTGCGGAAGATCCTCAAAAGCGACGCCGTCATGCTCGGCGGGATCGTAGACATAGCCGCAGACGGAGCAGACGTATTTGCCGCTGGCCTTTTGCGCCGTAAAATCCACATCGGCGAAGACCGTCGGGACGGGATGATCCAGATCCATCACGCGCCTGGCCTCCAGGTTCTCATAGCCCTGGGGCGTGTGGGTGCCGCAGTAGACCGTGGGGTGATTGCGGATAAATTCCCGGATGCGGTCCTGGGTCTCGCGGGTAGCGGCCAGATCGTCGAACACCACGGAGAGCTTGTCGGCGTAGAGCGCCTCGTCGATGTAGCTGATATCGCCGTGGAGCATGTAGAACAGGCCCTCGTTTTCCACGATAATGATGCTGTTGCCCCTGGTGTGGCCCTTGGCCTTGATGAGACGTACTCCCGGGATGATGATCTGGCTCTCGGGGAAGTTGTAGTAAGCGCCGTCCGTGAAGCTTACGGGCACGAGGTTGTCGAGACCCTGCAGCTCATCGGCGGAGGTCTCGTCGGCGTTCACATAGATCTTCGCGTTGGGGAAGCTTTTCAGCTCGCCGGAGTGGTC
>JAEEIC010000148.1 GCA_016281165.1 Bacillota bacterium
AAAGCTTACGCAACTATAATGCTGAAAAACATAGTTATTGTCTATTATCGGCAGATCTCAGGCGCAGCCAGGGATCTGCCGCAACTCTTCACAGGAGGGCTCTTATGAAATATGATTACCCGAAGTTTAAAACGTCGGAGCATGTCGAGGAATGGTTCGGGCGGAGGCTGGACGATCCTTATGCGGGTTTAAGGGACGCGAAGGATCCCGCGGTCCTGCGCTTCGTCGCCGAGGAGAACGCTTTTACGGAGAAGTTCTTCACGACGGGGGACTTCGCGGGCAAAAGAGAGAAAAAGATAGAGCATCTCAAGAAGACCATGCTGCCGGAGCTGCCATCGGGGCTCAGTCCCTACAAAAACGGGTATATCGGCAGCCTCATCGTGGACGGGGAGCAGCAGATACACCTGTTTGACCAAAATTTCATTGACCTGGGCCTCATCCCGGACACCGAAGAGACGGCGGGAAAGCACGTCGCGGCGGCCGCGGCCTGTCCCTCGGACGATGATGTCGTCGCCTTCCTCTATCAGGTGCCGGGAGATCCCAAGCTGGCGCTGGCGGTCTGCCGTATGAGCACGGGAGCGCTGCTGCACAGGGCCGACGACATGTTCTCCTTCTGCTGGTCCAAAGCGGACGGCAGGGTCTATTATCCGGTGACGAAGGCCGATCCCAAAGCCCGGACCAGCAGCACCGTCTTCCTCGCCTATGATCCGGCGGACGGCAGCGTTCAGACCGTGCTCGGGGACGACATCTTCTGCATCTTCGGCCAGGTCCGCGCTTCCTCTGACGGCAGATACGTCATGGCCAAACAGTGCCTCGACTATTCCCACGCCTACTGGACCGCCTTCGACACGAAGACCCAGACGGCGCGGCGCCTGAACGCCGCTCCCGAAGAGTGGATATACATCGATTCCGCCGCGGGCGGCCACTATTTCGTGAGCCTCAGCGCGGCGGAGCACGGAAAGGTGATTCGCGTAAAGGACGGCAGGGAAGAGACCGTCCTGCCAGAGAGCGAAGACCTGATACTCGACGGAGGCTTCTCGGCGGGAGGAAGGCTCTTCGTCACTGCCAAAAAAGACGTGAGCGCGAGGATCTTCGATATCATGAGCGGAGAGTCCGTAAGGCTGCCCTCGGAGCTCTCCTCGGCAGTCCCCGCCGGAGAGAGCAAAGAGGGCGTGATCCTCAAATACGAGTCCTTCATCGAGGCCCCCAGGCTCATGAGCTTCGACGGAAAGGAGCTCAGGACGGTCCGTTCCCTGAGCGGCGAGACCTTCCCTGAGCTCGTGACCGAGCAGCGCTTTGCCCCCTCCGCGGACGGGACGATGATACCGTATTACATAACATACAAAAAAGGCACGCCGCTTGACGGAGACAACGCCGTCTGCATGTTCGCCTACGGCGGCTACAACGCCGGCATGCCCCCGGTCTTCAGGGAGAGAGTCACCAGGCTGATGATGAGCGAGTGGGCCATGAAGGGCGGAGTCTACGTCCACTGCAACCTGAGGGGCGGGAACGAGTACGGTCCCCGCTGGCACGAGGCCGGCATGCTGATGAACAAGCGCAAGGTCTTCGAGGACTTCATCGGCGTCGCGGAGCAGCTCATAAAGGACGGCTGGACGAAAAAGGGCCGCATAGGGATAGTCGGCTGCTCCAACGGCGGCCTGCTGATGAGCGCCCTCGTCACCATGAGGCCGGATCTTTGGGCGGTCGTGATCGATTCGGTCCCCCATACCGACATGATACACTTCGCGGACGACGACAGGGGCCCGATGTACATCACCGAGTACGGCGATCCCGGGGAGAGCCGGGAGATGTTCGAATATCTTCTCAGTTACTCTCCCTATCACAACGTCAGGGAGGAGGAGTACCCGCCGATATACATACAGACCGGAGAACTCGACAACAACGTTCCGCCTTACCACGGCAAGAAGTTCGCGGCCCGCATGCAGCAGATGAACAGGTCTGACGCTCCGGTGCTCTTAAGGGTGCTGGCCCAAGGGAGCCACGACAGGGGGCAGGGCGAAGAGAACTACAGGACCCTGGCGGAGATGCAGGTGTTTCTTGAGCACTATCTTCACATGGAAGGCTGAGGGGGCCGGAAGGCCGGGGCTTCAACGCCCCGCGTGATTGACAATCAGGGCTTATGCCTGTAGACTTTAAAAGAAAACGCCGCGCGCGAAGAGGAGGATCTTATGAAAGTACTTATGATAAACGGCAGCCCCCACGCCAAGGGGAGCACTTATACCGCCCTCCACGAGATGGAGAAGGTCTTCGAGGCTGAGGGCATCGAGACCGAGATGATACAGGTGGGGCATCTGGACGTCAGAGGCTGCACCGCCTGCGGTTTCTGCTACCGCAATGGAAAGTGCGTCTTCGACGACGTGGTCAACGAGATCGCGGCCAAGTTCGAGCAGGCCGACGGACTGGTGGTAGGGACTCCCGTATATTACGCCTCCGCCAACGCTACCACCGTGGCGGTCCTCGACAGGCTCTTCTACAGCACCCGCTTCAGCAAGCTGATGAAGGTCGGCGCCGCAGTCGCTTCGGCCAGAAGGGGAGGCCTCACCGCCACCTTCGACGAGCTCAACAAATACTTCACCATCAGCGGCATGCCTGTGGCCTCCAGCCAGTACTGGAACGACATCCACGGCAACAACGCCGAGCAGGCGCAGCAGGATCTTGAGGGCATGCAGACCATGAGGGTCCTGGCCCGCAACATGGCCTTCCTCATGAAGAGCATCGCGCTCGGAAAAGAAGCCTTCGGCCTTCCCGAAAAGGAGCCCAAGGTAGGCACCAATTTCATCAGATAAGAGGGCCGGAAAGGAAAGAACATGAAGATCATGGCGATAGCGGACCTCCACGGCTCCGAATATTACGCGAAACTGGCATATGAGAGGTTCCTCGCCGAGGAGCCCGACAAGGTCGTGATCCTGGGCGACATGGTGTATCAGGGGGCCAAGAGCCCGCTCACCCGCGAGTTCTCGGGCCTGGGCACCATAGAGATACTCAACCGCATGGCGGATAAGTGCGTGGGCGTCAGGGGCAACTGCGACGCCGAGATCCATCAGGAGCTCCTTAAATATCCCATGATGGCGGACTATATCCTCATCCTCGAGGGAGGCCGCACCATATTCGCCACCCACGGGCATCTGTTCAACGCCGAAAAGATGCCGCCGCTGGCGGCGGGCGACGTGCTGCTGATGGGGCACTTCCACAAGGCAGACTGGTCGGTGAAGGACGGAGTATGGTGCATGAATCCCGGCTCCCTTGCCGTCCCCAAGGACGGCACGCCCCACGGATATATGATCATCGAAGACGGAAAGGTCTTTACCTGGAAGAACGTGGAGGACGGCAGCGAGTTCCACAAAGAGATCCTGGATTAAAGCTTCAAAAGTGCGTTAAGAGCGGGCCCCCGGCAAGACCGAAAGCCCGCTCTTTCTATATTTTCAGGCTCTTTGAAGCCTGCGGTCACAGCACCTTTATGATCTCCGTCTGGTGCTCGACGTTGTACTTGTGCTCCTCCTTGATCTTCGCGAGAAGCTCGGGATCCCCGATGAGGTCGAGGGCGGTCAGAGCCAGGACCTTGGCGCCGAGGGCGATGGTCTGAAGGCCCCTTTCCGAACAGGAGGCTTCGACCATCTGGTGCGAATGGCCGGGTATCTTCTCGTCGGTGATGCTCAGGCTCGGCTGGATGGTGGGCACGACCTGCGAGACGTTGCCCACGTCGCTGGAGCCTCCGCTCACCTTCATCTTCTTGTGGGTGATCTTAAGGCCGAAGCGCTCCAGGTTCTTCTCGAAGAGGGCGTCGAAGCTCTCCGTCACGATCTCGTTGTCCACGAAGTGCTGGTAGGGCTTGATGCTGCC
>JAEEIC010000021.1 GCA_016281165.1 Bacillota bacterium
CTGATCCACTTCGCTCTCGCGGCCTTGAGCACGGGAGCCGGGCAGTCGCCCGCCCCGACCAGCATCAGCTTGAGCTCGTCGTTCACGAGGCCGTTCTTCAGCAGATAGCCCAAAAGCAGAGGCACCAGAGAGACCGCGGTGGGCTTAAAGAAAGCCATGTCGTCTTTATAGTGCACGGGTCCTCTCCCCAGGGCCGCCGAAGCGCCGCAGGAAAGGGGCCAGAGCAGTCCGCAGACAAAGCCGAACACGTGGCTCAGGGGCAGCATCAGCAGGAGCCTGTCCCAGGGGTAGAGCGGGAGCAGGGAGCCCCCGTTCCAGGCGCTGCAGCAGAGCGACGCCTCGCTCAGGGCCACCGCCCGGGCCGAGCGGGTAGTCCCGGAGGTGAAGAAGAGCACGCGCCCCGCCTTGAGCTCCGGCCGCGCGCCTTCGCGCTTTGGGAGCGTCTCACATCGCCCCCCGCCCAGCAGCAGGTCCGCGTCGGACAGCGCGATCTGTTCCTTCAGTATCCCCTCCGACGCCGCGGCGTCGAGCATAACGAGCTGAAAGCCGGCCTCGGCCGCCGCGAATATGTCGATCACGCAGGAAAGGCTGCCGTCGCAGAGTATGCCGGCGCAGTGTATGCCGCCTCCGCTCATCTCCGAGAGCTCCGCCGCCCTTCGCGATATCTTTTCCTTCAGAGCCGAAAAGCTCAGCGGCAGCGCTTCTCCCCCCTCCTCAAAGATCAGAGCGGGAGCGTCCGGCGTCATCTCGGCGAAATATCCTGTCAAGTCTTTAAAGCTTTGAAATCTCATCTCTCTTCCTCCGCCCGCGGCCGCTCTCCGGCCGCCGCATCAGTGTGCCTGCTCTATATAATAACACGGAAAACTGATGTGTGACAACAAAATAACGATCTTGGGAACAGCGCTTGGCGCTATAAATACCCTTTAGCGATACTTGACGCGGTCCCTCCGCGGCGCCGGTGATCACAGCTGCCGGCCGAATACCGCGGACCTTCCGCCCACCTTGAAAACGCCTCATATGATGATAAAATAGAAAAAAGAACGCGCAGACCGTGTTTCCGCCTCTTCGCAACCGCCGGTTGCGCGGCTTCAAGCCCCGCTTTATAGCCTGCAAACAGAGCTCCTGCTATGCTGTGACCATCAGACGGACGCCCCGCCGGGGCGGCGCAAAAATACAAAGCCCACCGCTTCAGGAGAAAGGAAGACAAAATGATACTCGCGGACAAGATCATAGAACTGAGAAAAAAGAACGGCTGGTCGCAGGAGGAGCTGGCGGAGATGCTGGACGTATCACGCCAGTCCATATCAAAGTGGGAGGGCGCCCAGTCCATCCCCGACATGGCCAGGATCATAAAGCTCTCGCAGATATTCGGCGTCAGCACCGACTACCTCTTAAAGGATGAGCTCGAGCTGCCCGCCGCAGCCGCTCCCGCCCGGGCGGACGATCCCGACTACCCGGCCAGGACCGTCACCCTTGAAGACGCCAACACCTTCCTGGGGATAAAGGAAGCCAACGCCGGCCGCGTCGCCCTGGGAGTCATGCTCTGCATACTCTCCCCGGTGATACTCATACTGCTCGGGGGCATCCAGGAGCTGGGGATGATACCGCTCACCGAGGACCAGGCCGCGGGCTTCGGCCTCGTGCCGATGATATTGATGATAGGCTGCGCCGTCGCCCTCTTCGTCACCTGCGGCATGAGGAGCAGCCGCTGGGAATTCCTCGAGAAGGAGCCCCTGGAGACCCTCTACGGCGTCGATGGCATGGTGAAGGAGCGCCGGGAATACTTCCGCCCGGTCTTCACCAGGCAGCTGACCGCCGGCATCGTCCTCTGCGTCGTCGCCGTTCTGCCGATCTTTTCGGCCATGATCATGGGCGATGACGAGACCGTCTGGCATGTGATCGCGACCTGCCTGCTGCTGATCTCAGTCGCCCTGGGCGTGCTGCTGATCGTCAGGAGCTCGATCGTCTGGGGGAGCTATCAGATCCTCCTCGAGGAAGGCGACTACAGCCGCGAAAGGAAGGCCGACAACAAGCGCTTCGGGAACCTGGAGGGCATCTACTGGGCCCTGGTCACCGCCGGCTATCTGGCCTGGAGCTTCATCACCTTCCGCTGGCACCAGACCTGGATCGTCTGGCCCGTCGCGGGTGTCGCCTACGGCGCTGTCATCGGCATCGCCAGGGCCATGACGAGAAAGCAGTAACGTCTGTACGGCACGGGCCCCCGGTCCTGAAAGCCGGACATAAGCAGACCCATGAACGCTTCGCTCCGCCCTCCCCCGGGAGGGCGGTATTGTTGTAAACAAAGGCTCTCTGTGATAAAATGTCTGAAAAAAGATCAGATCGGAGGAACGTCCCATGAACAACAGCCCGCTGGATCGTTCGGCTCGAGAGGAATGTGATCCATGAGCTCGGGATGGGCCTTGAGGGTCTCTCCCAGATACTTGAGCTCTCTGCCGTCGTTCGCCTCGAGGATCTCGGGCAGTCCCTGGGCGGTCCCGGCGAAAAGCTCCGGTCCAAACTAAAAGCGCCGGAGCCATGCTTCCGGCGCTTCTTCAGCGTTGATAAATGAGACTTGAGATCTAGAGCTGGGCCATGTAGGTGAGGGTCCTGATCAGCTGGTTGGTGTAGCTCATCTCGTTGTCGTACCAGGAGACGACCTGTACCTGATAGGTCTCCTCGTCGATCTTGCTCACCATGGTCTGGGTGGCGTCGAAGAGGGAACCGTAGCTCATGCCGATGAC
>JAEEIC010000022.1 GCA_016281165.1 Bacillota bacterium
CCGAAAGGAGGTCTTTATGGACATTTTCAAGAAATGCGTCGTCAACGAGAACGCGACAAAGTCGAGAGAGCTCGGCATCTACCCCTATTTCCACGCCCTCGAATCGCGGCAGGACGCCGTCGTCACCATGGAGGGCAAAAGGCGCATCATGCTCGGGTCCAACAACTATCTGGGCCTGACCATACATCCCGAAGTGATCGAAGCGGGAGTCAAGGCGATCGAGCGCTACGGCTCGGGCTGCTCGGGCTCGCGCTTCCTCAACGGCACCCTCGAGCTGCATCTGGAGCTTGAGGCCGAGCTGGCAAGATTCCTGAGAAAAGAAGCCGTCACCACCTTCTCCACCGGCTTTCAGAGCAATCTGGGCATAATCTCCGCCGTCGTCGGCAGAAACGATTACGTGGTCTGCGACAAGGAGGATCACGCCAGCATATACGACGCCTGCCGCCTCTCTTACGGCAAGATGCTGCGCTACGAGCACAGCGACATGGAAGACCTGCGGCGCGTCCTGGAGCGCATCCCCGCCAGCGCCGGCATACTCATAGTCACCGACGGCGTCTTCAGCATGGGAGGAGACGTGGCGAAGCTGCCCGAGATCGTCGCCCTGGCCGAAGAGTTCGGTGCCCGCGTGATGGTGGACGACGCCCACGGCCTCGGCGTCCTGGGCGAGGGGGGAAGAGGCACCGCCAGCCACTTCGGCCTTGAGGACAAGGTCGACATCTACATGGGCACCTTCTCCAAGTCGCTGGCGTCGCTCGGCGGCTACATGGCGGCCGACGCCTCCATCATCGATTACGTGAAGCACTGCTCAAGGCCCTTCATATTCTCGGCCTCCATGACTCCCGCCAACGCCGCCTGCGCCCTCGCGGCCCTGAGGATACTTGAAAGGGATCCCTCGCTGCCGGAGAAGCTCTTCGCCAACGGCGAGCACATGAGGGCCGGCATGAGAGAGCGCGGCATACCCCACATCGAAGCCGGCACTCCCATCGTGCCTATCTACACCTACGAGCTGATGCGCACCCTGGGCCTTGCCAGCGAGCTCTTCGAGAAGGGCGTCTACGTCAATCCCTCGCTTCCGCCCGCGACCCCGCCGGGCGGCTGCCTGCTGAGGTGCAGCCTCATGGCCTCGCACAGCTTTGACGTCATAGACGAGGCCCTCGAGATCATCGCCGAAGTGCTGGGAGAGGAAAAATGGCAGGCGTAGCGCTGGTCAGCGGCGCGAGCTCGGGCATAGGAGCCGCGGTCTGCCGGCTGCTGGCCGAAGGCGGCTGGACGGTCTACGGCGTCTCCAGAAGGGGAACGGCCCCGGAGGGGACCGCGGGCCTTAAGGCCGACGTGACCGACGAAGCGGCCCTGAAGAAGATCGCGGAGATGATCGCGGAAAAGGAAGGCGCGATCGACCTGCTGGTGTGCAACGCCGGCATGGGCATCGCGGGACCCGTCGAGTTCTCGCCGTCCGAAGACGTAAGGACCATCATGGACGTCAATTTCATGGGCCAGTACTACCTGATCAAGGCCGTCCTCCCATACATGAGAAAGAAGAGGAGCGGGCGCGTAGTCTGCGTGAGCTCTGTCGCGGCCCCCATCGCCATCCCCTACCAGGCCTTCTACTCGGCGAGCAAAGCGGCAGTCAACGGCATGGCCTTAGGGCTCAGAAACGAGGTGAAGGACTTCGGCATCAGCGTGTGCTGCGTGATGCCGGGCGACGCGGCGACGGGCTTTACCGACGCCAGGAGAAAGGACGCGGAGGGAGAAAGGGTCTATCCCCACAGCCGCACCGCGGTCGAGGCGATGGAAAAGGACGAAAGGGGCGGCATGAGTCCCGAAGAGGTCGCGAGGGTGATCGTGAAGGCGGCGACGGTCAAGTCTCCCGCCCCGCTGTACACCGCCGGCGGCAAGTACAAGGTCCTCGCCCTGCTGTTCAGGCTACTGCCCGCGAGGCTCTCCTATCACATCGTCGGAAAGATGTATTCTTAAGGAACGCCGGCCGTCCCGCCGGGGACGGGCCGCGCGGGAAAGAAAAAAGACCGCTTCGCCTTGAAGCGGTCTTTTCGCGTGTGTATAATAAATAGAAGAGATGCCATTTATTATATCGGGAGGAACGATGATCTGCGACTGGAACGACCCTGAACAGAAGACAGGATCTGCCGACGGCGAGGAAGCGGCGACCGCCCCTCTGCGGGAGGAGTATCCCGCCGCGCGGGAGACGCCGCTGTTCTACGGCAAGGATCTCGAGGCGGATCTCTCCGCCGCGGAGGGCTTTCCCTGCTTCATCGACGTCCTCAGCGGGCGCGTGACGCCCATAAAGACGCGCATCTTCGTGGCCGGCTTTTCCAGAAAGTGCGGCCTTTGCATAACGCAGGATCCGGGCACCCACACGGTGAGCCGCTTCCACGCCACGGTGAGCTCGGGCCCGGACGGCGTCTATATCTGCGACGAGAGCCTCAACGGCACCTATTTCGGCAGCGATCCCGCCGATCCGAAGAGCTTCCTGCGCCTTCCCAAGGGAAGCGAGGCACAGCTCAAGGACGGGGTCTTCGTGCGCTTCGCGACCGAGGTCTTCCAGTTCCGGGCCGGAGAGAGGGCGCCCCTATGATAAGCAGCAGGGGCAAGACCGATCCGGCTCTGGCGGAGCTGCTCTCTCTGAGGGAAAAGGCGGTCCGCTCCGGCGGGCAGGCCGCCGGGATGCCCGCGGAAGAAGACGAGGCTGAGCTCTCCCCCACCGCGCCCCTCGCGCCGGAAGAGAAGAAGGCTCCGGCCACAGGCTTCATACTGGTGCATATGGCGAGCAACACGGGCTTCGCCGTGCCGCCTTCGGGGCTCCTCTGCGGCAGCTCATCCGCCTGCGATCTGGTGATAGAAGAGCCTCAAATTTCACGTAACCATTGTTATATAACAATAAAACGGGATCGTTTATTCTTAAAGGACCTGTCCAAAAACGGCTGCTCCGTGGGAGCCTTAGGGGCCGGAGAGGCTGATCTTCTGAGGCTTCCCAGGGATACCGAGGTGGAGATAAAGCTGGGCAGGGTCATCAGCCTTGCGGGCGTGCGCTTTCTGCTGATCCGCGGGGAGGAGGTCCAGTGAAGCAGGCTGTCATATTCAGCGCCGGGAGCAGAACAAGGAAGCCCTCAGGGAGCCGCTTCTTTTATTATGCCGACTGCGACCCCGAAGGCCTTCGCGCCGCCACTCTCATCGGCCTTGCCGAAGACGGGGCGGACGGCCTCGCTGCTTCCTACGCCTGCGAGAGGCTGCTCTCCTATTCCGAAGAAAAGGGCCTCGCCCTCTGCGGCCTTTCCTTTGAAGACTTAAGAGAAGAGCTCGTGTCTCTCGCCGCGGATATAAGAGAAGAGCTCGCGGAGCTCTCCGCCCTTAAGGGCAGGCCCCTTTACGCCTCCTTCACCCTCGCCTGCGCGGTCCAGAACTCCTGGCTGCTCGTTCAGCAGGGGAGCCCCCGGTGCCTGCTGCTCTCGGGGAAGGTCCTGCGAAGGCTGAGCGTCCCGGCGGCGGAGCTTGACGGCTCCCCGGGCGGCGTCTTCGTATCAGACGGCGTCTTCGAAGGCCCCTCCGTCCTCCTGCTCGCTTCGGAGGAGGCGGCTTCTGTTCTTCCCTATCCTTATATCAAAGACAAGCTCGCGTCTCCCTCGGAAAGATCTCTTTCCGAGCTGCTCGCCCACAGCCGCCGTCTGGGCGCCCCGGAAGGCGGCGCCATGATCTGCGCCCTGCTCGATGGCCCGGGAGGTCTCCATGGAAGCAGGGCTTAACGAGATCCTGGGCGGAAAATACCGCGTCGTCCGCCTCATCGGCAGGGGCGGCATGAGCGCGGTCTACGAGGCGGAGGACCTCAGGCTGGGCAAGAGCTGGGCCGTCAAGATCATCGACAGCTCAAGGCCCGAATACAGGGAGCTGCTGCGAAAGGACGGGACCCTGGCCGAGATCGAGATACTCGGCGCCCTCGACCATCCCCTCGCCCCCAG
>JAEEIC010000149.1 GCA_016281165.1 Bacillota bacterium
ACCAGCCCCTCCTCCGTCCTTTCGACGCTCATGAGGTCGGCGCCGAGCTTTAAGGCGATCCCGGCCTTTTTCATCTCCGCGTGGACGAAGCCCGCCATGTCGGCGTCGAGGTTCATCAGCAGATGGGGAGCCTTCTCGATGACAGTGACCTCGATGCCCAGCTCCTTCAGGTTCTCGGCCATCTCCAGGCCGATGAAGCCTCCGCCCAGGACGGCGGCCCTTTTGGGAGCCTTTTCGAGAGCGTAGTCCCTGATGGCATAGCAGTCCTCGACGGTCCTTAAGGTGAAGACGCCTTCGGAGTCGATGCCCGGTATGGGCAGGACCACCGGTCTCGCGCCGGGCGAGAGTATGAGCTTGTCGAAGCTCTCCTCGAAAACGCGGTCATTCTCAAGGTCACAGACCGTAACTATTTTACGGTCAACATCTATAGATCTCACCTCGTGGCGGACTTTTACGTCTATCCTGAACCTTTCCCAAAAGCTCTCGGGAATCTTGAGGGTCAGATCCTTCTTCTCTTTGATGGTCCCGCCGATGAAGTAAGGCAGGCCGCAATTCGCGTAGGAAACATAGCCCGAGCGCTCGAAGACAACGATCTCGGCCTTCTCGTCGAGCCTTCTCAGGCGGGCAGCCGCGCTGGCGCCGCCCGCGACTCCGCCTATTATGACGACCTTCATGAAGCTGTCCTCTTACTTGATGCCGAGAGCCTTCTCGAGCGACTCCTTGGGCTGGTAGCCGACGGTCGCGGCGGAGGCCTTGCCGCCTCTCATCATGACCAGCATGGGGATGCTGGTGACGCCGAACATGGACGAGAGCTCGGGCTGCTCGTCGCAGTTCACCTTGCCGACCTTGATCTTTCCTTCATTCTCTTCCGCGATCTGTGAGACGACGGGCCCCACCATCCTGCAGGGGCCGCACCAGGTGGCCCAGAAATCCAGGAGCACGGGGATATCGGACTTTAATACTTCTTCTTCGAAATTCTCTCTGGTCACAGTGATCTCTGCCATGTTTATATCTCCTTTTCTATGATCAAGTGAAAGTGTATGCCTGCTATATACTAACAGGTCGGGAACGGTTTGGGAACATATTTTTAGCGTCCTCATCTGAGCACGGCCCTGAGCAGCACCGGCTCATGGTCCGAAAAGACGAAGCCGCGGTCCAGAGTCTCAAGCGCCGTCACCTCGATATTGTCCGAGACGATGAAGCCGTCTATCAGGTAATACTGAAAGCCCTCACGCTCCGCGCCCGCGTAGGGCCGGTCCAGGCTCCTGCAGCTGGGCCTGCTCTCGTCCATCAGGAACTGCCAGCCATCCCCGAAGAGGGAGACGTCCATCTCCCCGGGCTGCCACTTGCCCTGCTGGGCGGGCCAGGCGGAACCGTCGGCGGAGGAGAATATCTGGTTGAAATCTCCCGCGGCGATCACGTAATTGCCCGCTTCGGCCTCATCGTTCATGAGATCCGCCAGCATCCGCGTCTGGGCTTCCCTGCCCTCTCCGTCGTCGTAGGCCTCAAGATGCAGATCGATCAGCACCAGCTCCCTGTCGCTGCCCTCAAGGGGCAGGCGGTCTATGAGAAGGCAGCGCTTGAGATTTACCATGCTCACCGGCCAGTAGAAGGGCACCGGCAGCTGTATCCTCTGCGAGGACATGACCTCAAAGCGGCTGAAGAGAGCGATGCCGGAGTCCACCTTCCCTAAAGGAGGCATGGGAAAAGGCACGAAAGCGACCTTGAAGTTCCGGGCGAAGGACGACTGGGCGTACTCAAGCCCGCCGAGCCTTTCGAGCTCGTCCACTCTCCACGAGCGGGAGGAATCGATATCGACCTCCTGGGCCATGAATATGTCCGGAGAGATCTCGGAGACGGTCTTTACGATGCCGTCGAGGTTGCTCAGGGTCCTGTCCTTATCGGAGGCCCTGACGTGCTCCCCTCCGTCCATGAAGAAATCGGCGTCGTCTCCCAGCGCTCCGTAGCCTATGTTCCAGCTCAGCACGCTGATCTCTTCGCCGGGGGAAGGATGCTCCGCGGAGCTCCCGCTCACGGCGAGGGTCTCCACGTCGGCGGGATCATACTCGGTGAGGGCAAGGAAGCCGGCGAACAGTATAAAGCATCCCAGCAATATCAAAAGCGTGATCCTTAAGGGCGATCTCTTAAGCGGCCTAATTTTCCCCATCTTTCCGCTCCTTTTCCTTATCCGTCTCGTATTCCTTCATTAGTATCCCGAATGCCGGCGGGGAAGCCTTTTTGAGGCTCACCACCCTGCCGCCCCGCGTGAAGCAGTGGCTCGAGGAAGCCTTTACGGCCAGGCAGTCCTTCGTCAGATCCCATATCTCGTAGGCGAGCTTCAGGATTATGCCGTCGAAGCCCTCCGTTCGGACCCTGACCTCCGTCCTGTCGTCGAACTCCACGGGCCTTTTGTACTCCAAAGAGACCGAGGTCACGGGAGACATGATCCCCTCGTCCTCCAGGCCCCTGTAGGGGAGCCCGACGCTGTCGAGATACTCGACTCTGGCTTCCTCCATCCAGTGTATGTAATTGGCGTGATACACGACGCCCATCTTATCGGTCTCGTGATAGTGGGCCTTTCTTCTGTATATGTACATGTGATCCTCTCCCCCGGAACGGGGCGGGCCTAAAGCTCAGCGCCAGGGCAGTATCCTGTCCAGCAGGCCCTTCTTCTTTCCGGCCGTGAACCCGAGGTCTCTCGCGGCCTTAAAGCCGTAGGCGCTCTCGGCCGAATCCACCGCCCTTATTATCGCCTCGCTCACCATGTCGGCGGCCAGAGCCCCGACGAGGTCACGGTCGGCCCTGAGATCTCCCAGGGAGAGCGCGTATATGCTGTCGCCGTCCGCCGAGGTATGGACGGGCTTTACCGACCTCGCCAGCCCGTCGTGGGCCATGCCCGCGATCTTGCAGAGGGCGCTCTTCTCGAAATACGCGTTGGTGAGGACCGCAGCGAGAGTGGTATTGCCGGTGAAGCGGTCTTCGGCAGGCTCGCTCCTCTTCAGCATCTCCTTCATGCTGCTGCGAAAGCCCTGCCCGTCCTCGGCGAGCAGGCCCGCGATCTTTCTGCCGCTGCGGTGATCGTAGACGTCGCCTAAAGCGTTGAGGACGACTATGGCCCCCACGCGCAGCTCTCCCGCCTCGACCGCGAAGCTGCCGATGCCGGTCTTCATGCAGCTCGCCATGCCGCAGATCTTGCCGACCGTCGCCCCGCAGCCCGCGCCGTAGTTGCCGTCTCTATACCCGGGCTCCTCGAATGCCTTCCTCGCCGCCTCGTAGCCCATGGCCTTGCCCGGCCTGACGCTCTTATCTCCTGCCGAGAGGTCGAAGATGCACGACTGGACGACGAGGGGGACCCTGGTCACTCCCACGTCGAAGCCTATGCCCTGCTCCTCAAGGTACTGCATCACGCCGCCGGCGGCGTCGAGCCCGAAGGCGCTGCCTCCGGAGAGCAGGACCGCGTGTATGACGCCCGCCGCGGCCAGAGGACGCAGAAGCTCGCTCTCGCGGGAAGCGGGTCCTCCTCCCCTCACGTCGAGACCGGCCCTCATGCCCTCTTTCGCGGTGATGACGGTGCAGCCGGTGCCCGCCTCAGGGTCTTCGGTCTGACCGATGCGAAAGTCCGCGACTTCAGTTATCGATATCTCTTTCATGCCAATGGCCTCCGTGTTATTGAGATGACCGCGCGCCGCGGACCCTTCTCCGTCTGAGTACGGTCATATCGCGTCATTCCCGTCGGAAATAATGGTGCCTCCGCCCAGGACCTCCTCGCCGCTGTAGAGCACGCAGGCCTGGCCGGGCGTGATCGCCCGCTGGGGCTCGTCGAAGACCACGCTGACTC
>JAEEIC010000150.1 GCA_016281165.1 Bacillota bacterium
TGGATTATCTCGACGCCAACCCCCTGACCATACCGTATACGGAGATCGACGAGAACGAGACCATCACCAAGACGGTCTACTTCCAGGCGAAGCCCGTGGAGGACGCCAGCTATGAGCGCATCACCATCGGCATGTACCTGAACGAGATCACCGGGGAGAACCTGCTGGGAGAGAAGGTCATATACATCCTCCTGCCCGGCAACGACGGCACCATCCCCAAGGTGAGCTTCCCCTCGATGAGCCCCGACACCATATACAACGCGGGGACCAGGCATCTGTACGCGGCGGTCACCAACGACGTGCTGCTCGATGACTCCCTCTCCGCCGGCAACTGCTCCTTCAGGGCCTACAGCGCCGACGGCAAGAAGTCATGGGCCATACCCGTAAACAATATCACCATCAACGACGGCGTCGCCGATATCGTCCTGACCGACGAAGAGAAGCTGCCCGTGGGCAATTACTACCTGCAGCTCGAGTGGACGGACGCGGCGGTCGCCAAGGAGTTCGTGGACCCCGCTCACCAGAAGACCACGGCGGAAGCGCTGAGATTCGGGGTATCCGACAATCCCAAGTACAAGAACGACACCTACGGCGTCCTGGCCGCGGTCAAGTACGGCAAGGGCACCAATACCGAGCCTTACTACTACCGTCTGGAGAGGTTCCCGGACGAGAACGCCTTCAAGGCGTTCCAAAACAATAAGGATCATGCCTGGAAGGAGATCCTGCTGATCCTGCGCGGAGCCTTCTCCGCCGACAACCGCTATCTCATCAAGGAGGACGGCAAGACCACCGGAGGCCTCTACTACTCCGCGGTCAGCAAGAAGGTCGTCGATCCCAAGACCAGAAAGGAAAAGGTCGACAACCCGATAACCATCAACGGCTGCCTGGATTTCGAAGGCGGGACCATCTCCGTCTACTACGAGAACTATGAGCAGGGCATCGACAAGGCCCTTAAATCCGCCATACTGGTCGAGATCGACGGCGAGCTCTACACCAGCGTCGCCAGGACCTCGGTCTGGACAGGCAAGGCGGCCATCACCAAGCTCGCGCAGGGCGATGACTTCTCCCTCACGCACTACGATCCCCACGGCAACCGCAAGTCCACTCAGTCGAAGCCCATCACCCTGATCTGGCCCAGCGTCTTCAGCGTGGCCCAGACCCTTGCGGGCCTGGCCGTCAAGCTCGCCTACGGTCAGTTCGGCGTCATGGACGTGGAAGGCCTTAAGGAGAGCAGGGTCATATCCTTCGCGGCGGGCCTTTCCTTAAGCTTCCTGCAGGTCGGCGACGACGATGAGACCGACTACGGTACGGCCAGCTACTTCGGCCGCATGCAGGAGCTGTGGAAGGACTGGCGCGGCGCCAGCATCTATCAGTACGCTTACCACGGCAACCGCTATAACAAGCTTACTGATATAAGCATGAACGACCGTGACGCCGCTCCCGATACCAAACAGGGAGTCCAAGGCTCGGTCATGATCAACGACATACTCTTCGGCTGCGGAGAGGGTCTGGTCGGTCTCAACTTCGACGTCGACGTCACCGTGCGCAATATCGTCAAGGACTTCGCCGCCATCCAGGGACACCTCAAGGTCAACACCATCAATAACTGGGGCGTCAGCCTGGCGGGCTCCTGCAAGATGACCGACAAGCTCAAGATGGAGGCCAAGCTCAGCTTCAAGAGCTACAAGGGCGCTCCCATCCCCGACGAGCTCTACTTCTACATCGGCGGGCTCAAGCCCGGCATCAACGTCGACGGCTGCGGCGTCCTGTGGATAACGGGCGCCGGCGGCGGATTCTCCAACCTTTACGACACGATATTCTGCAGCAGCGGACTGCCGCCCCTCAAGCTCATCCTGACCCTGAGCTTCAACATAGTTCAGGTGCTGGAGGGCACGGGCAGGCTGGAGATGCAGCTTTCGGGCTTCAGCATCACCGCTACCGACCTCAAGGCCTTTGAGACCATAACCATCATCAAGAAGACCCAGGTGGGCTTCCAGTGGTACCCCGATCTCAAGATCCACGGCGCCATCTACGTGAGCATGTTCGAGAAGTGCATCGAGGGCAACGGCTACATCATACTGGTGGGCAAGGACTACAGCGACTGGTTCTTCGAGATGTTCCTCAGGGCCGCGGTCAAGATACCCTCCTCGGTGCCCGTAGTCGGAGGAGGCACCATCGCCGCTGCTGATCTGGGCATCAACACCGAGAGGATATGGGGCGCACTCGAAGTTCTCTCTGTCTACACCTCGATCGTCTATTACTGGGGCGACGACGGAGTCAAATTCGGCACTTCCGGCGACAAGGCCCATCCGACTTATCCGAATCTGCTCTTCAACGGCTACGACGAAGAGAACGGCGGCTATCCCGTCGCCTACGACGAAGAGAACGACCGCGTCCTCTACATGCGATTCGGAAACAACTTCGGCGAGCCTGAACTCGCACAGCCCATGGATGAGGGCGGCCTCATCATGATGGGCACCAGGGGAGCCTGGTCCGACGGAGACAGGACGACCCACAAATTCGACCTCGGCACCTATGACAGGGACAGCAACGCCCAGGCCATGGTCCAGCTGAACTTTGAGGCCGAGAGCCTTGAAGAGGCGAAGACCATCGCGAAGAACTTTACGGTCACCGGCAGCAGGGACGGAAGCGGGGAGACCTTCCCCCTGGAATTCCTGGAAGAGGACAATATCGCCACCGCCAATGCCAACGTATCCTTCTATGAAGGAAAGGCATCCTTCGGCTTCACCGCCACCGACGCGGCGCTGTTCGACAAGCCCTGGTTCATCTCCACCGGCGACACCGCGGCCGAAGTAGTGCTCTACAACGTCATGCCTCTGCCCGAGATCACCGAAGTGTCCGCGTCCGCGGACGCCGCCGCGGGCAGCAGCATCGACGTCGCCTGGAACGGCGAAGCTCTGAGCGAGCTCGACAGCGTCAGCTTCTTCCTCGTCACCGACGAGGATCCCACCGTCGACACCGGCTATCCTCTCAGCGCCTCCGGTCACGACGCCGGCATCACCGACAGCGCCGTGATCAGCAGCGGCGGCGCCGCGCTCACCGTTCCCGCGGGAGTTCCCGCCGGCGAATACCTGATACGCGCGGTCTATTCCAAGGAAGACCAGGTCAACGGCATCGTCCACAGCGCGGCGAAGACCACCGTCACCAACGACTTCACGCCTGAGCTGGCTGAGATACTTGAGGTCTCGCCCTGCGGCGATCTCAAGTTCAGCGTCGCCCTCGCGGAGACAGACGACGAGAACACCGCGGGCTATTCCGTCACCGTCTATAACGAGGACGGGACCGAAGCCGCCATAACCGATATGACGGTAGAGAAAGCCGAGACGGGAGATACGGTCTTTGAGGTCGGCGGAAGCTACACCGCGCCGGTAAAGACCGAGGAGGACGATCCCGAGTCCGCCGTGAGCGGCACCGAGGTCGTCGGTCTCGAAGCCGGCAAGCGTTACATCATCAGTGTCACTCCCTACACCACCGTCGACAGCGACGGAGACGGGGAGGACGATTCCATAGTATTCGGAAGCGAGGTCAGATCCTCCGCCGTGCTGCTGCCTGAGGCAGTGACTCCCGAGCTCACCCTCAGCGCGAACGGCAGGACCCTCAGCTCCCTCAAAGACGCCGTGAACAGCGGCAGCGAAGAGGAGGCCGTCTTCACCGAGAACAGCCTTGATTTCTCGGCGGTCTTCTCCGAGGCCGTGAGCGGCAGCTGGGTGCTGGACGACGATGATCTCTTCGGCACCAAGCCCGCAGCAAGCGAAGAAGGCGCGGAGGACGCGGCCCAAACGAGCGGAAGCTTCGCGCAGGCTTCATCCGCGGACTTCACCCTCGAGGGTCTTTCCGACGGCACCCACACTCTGAACATAAAGGGCAGGGCAGCCGACGGCGACAGATTCTCCGCTTCCTACATCTTCACCGTTGATACCGAGGCGCCGCAGCTCATCATGAGCTCGCCTCTCAACGGCAGCATGTTCGCGGAAGGCGGCGAGCTCACCGTCTCCGGCATCACCGATCCCGACGCTCTGCTCACGGTCACCGTGGACGGCAAGGCGCTGGTCAGCGGCAAGACCGTGGAGGAAGCCGGCGGCACCATTGACGCGGACGGAGTCTTCTCCATCGAGCTGAGCATACCCGACTACAACGGCTCCCTCTCACACGCGGTCACGGTCTCCGCGGCTGACGTGAACGGCAACGCGACCGAGGACTATGAGGCGTCCGTGTACAACCCGGCGGTGGGCGATCTTGCCGCGGTCGTCATCATGGTCGACGGCAGCATACCCGCCGACGGCAATATCGACACCGCATCCGCCGGCAAGGCTGAGCTCAGCCTGGTCGGCGTCACCTCCGACGGCACCCGCTTCGCCCTCGATCCCGACATGATCCACTGGGCCTCCATGGCCGCGGAAGGAGCGGCGGCGGTCGACAGCGAAGGCAAGCTCAGCTATGACGCCCTTACCAAGGGCTTCGTGACCGGCATGGTCGAGATGGCCCAGGGCGCTTACCTGACGGCCTACCTGACTCTGGGCGCCGAGGCCGAGGAAGGCTTCGTGGCCGTATCCTCCACCGTCGGCGGAACAGTCAGCGGCGGCGGCTACTACGAGCCTGGCCAGACCGTGACCCTGAGCGCAAAGGCCGACGAAGGCTATGAATTCAAGGGCTGGGAGATCAGCGGCGTCACCGTGGAGGACACCGGCGCCGAGACCATAAGCTTCACGATGCCCGAGGGCAGAGTGGAGATCAAGGCGGTCTTCAAGTCCACCAGGTCTTCGGACAACAGCGGAGGCGGCAGCTCGACCGGCGCCTCCAGGCCGAAGGTCGGTTACGAGCCCATACCCGAGGGAGTCGATCCCGACCTCTTCGTCCCGTACTACACCGATGAGAACGGCGATACCGTGATAGTGCCCGTGACTCAGGCCGCGGACGGAATGCTCGCCTACCTGATCCCGGAGGGGAAGGAAGTCTCCTTCAAGGAGAATCCGATCTCCTTCATCGACATCGACGGACACTGGGCGAAGGAGAACATACTGTGGACCGCGGCTCACGGCCTCTTCGAGGGCGTGGGAGGCGGCAGGTTCAACCCGCAGGGCACCATGACCCGCGCGATGTTCGTGACCGTGCTCTACCGCATGGCCGAGACGCCGAAGGTGAGCGGCAAGTGCAGGTTCACCGACGTCGTTCCCGGCTCCTGGTATGAGGACGCCGTCATCTGGGCTTCTCAGAACGGCATCGTCGAGGGCGTGAGCGATACGCTCTTCGCCCCGAACTCCAACGTGACCCGCGAGCAGATGTGCGCTCTGGTGGCCAGATATCTGCGCCACATAGGAGCGGAGCTGCCGCTCAAGGCAAAAGTGGAGTTCAGGGACGCCGATCAGATCGCCTCCTGGGCGAAGGCCGACGTTGAGTACTGCCAGAGGGCAGGCATCATCGAAGGCAAGTCGAACGGCATCTTCGATCCCAAGGCCGGGGCGACCCGCGCCGAGAACGCCACGGTCATGAAGAGAGTGGCCGAGGCCATCGTGAACAGTTACAAGTAAAGAACTGAAGGAGGAGGGCGTCTCAAGGGCCTGCGAAGGGCCCGGGGACGCCCCCTTTTGATACGGCTTACGGGGAGCGCCTTCCTCCTGCGCTCCCCGCGGCAAATGCGCCGGGGCCTGAGGGCGGATGTCCCTTAAGGGCCCCGTTCGTGGTATAATGAAAGGGATCTTCCGGGCCGCGCGGGGAGCATGCCGGCCCGGCCTTAAGGACTGTGTTTCGGAGAGAAATGAGAAGGATACTGCTCAGCATAATCTTGATATCCGCGCTTCTTCTTTCGGCCGTCCCGGTCTTTGCCGCTGAGGCTTTGGCGGCTGCCGATCCCGCGGCTGCCGGGGACCTTCCCGCTTCGAAGGCCGCAGGCGGACTGCCCTCCGGGCCGGGCGCCGCTGCCGAAGGCGGGCCTGTCCGCATAGCCTTCATCGACAGCGGGATCTCAACCAAACATATCGATGCTGCCCGCGTCGAAGCGGGGAGGAACTACGTCTTTCCCGAGGCCGACACTCAGGACCGCATAGGCCACGGCAGCGCCACGGCCGGACTGGTCCTGGGCTCTTCGGATCAGGGCGTGGCGGGGATCTTTCCCGAGGCCGTCGCCGTCCCCCTGGTCGTGATCGACGCTTATCCCAGCGGGGCGGTGAACAACGGCGGTCCCGAAGCGCTCACCGCGGCCATATACGACGCTGTCGATCTCTTCGGCTGCGATATCATCAACATCAGCCTCTCCCT
This sequence comes from Bacillota bacterium, assembly GCA_016281165.1. GTDB lineage: Bacteria > Bacillota > Clostridia > Peptostreptococcales > Anaerovoracaceae > RGIG2707. The sequence goes on from JAEEIC010000150.1 coordinate 6,277, forward strand.
TAGCGAAGATCCGGACGAGCTGCGCGGGGCCGTGCTTTACGCCGAGAGCAGGGGAGTCCTTATCGTCACCTGCGCGGGCAACGACGGGGCGGAGGGGCCGGTATATTATCCGGCCGCCTATGAGACCGCGCTCAGCGTCGGCGCGGCCGACGGGAAGGTCCACGCCTCCTTTTCCCAGCAGGGCGCCGATATCATCACCGACGGGACGGGACTCACCGCGCCGTCGAACAGGAACGGCGCCGCTCCCCAAAAGCTCAGCGGCACCTCGTATTCCTGCGCGATCATAACGGGCGTCTGCGCGAGGATCAAAGCGGCCTGTCCCGACAGCTCTCCGGCGGAGATACGGGACGTGCTCTTTTCTCTGGCCGAAGACGTCGAAGAGCCGGGCCCTGACGCCTTCAGCGGCCGCGGCCACGTGGCGCCGGATATCGATATCCCGGGAGCGGACAGCGCCGGGACGCTCCCTTCTCCGGGCGCCGTTCCTGCCGATGCGAAGGCCGCCAAGGCCGCGTTCGGGGCTCTCCGCGCGCGCCTCAGGGCCGGCAGCCTCTTCGGCCTGGCCGCCGGAGCCGCCGCGCCTGCCGAGTGAGACGTGATCAGCGGCCGGTATTTATCGACGTTTAATAAAAAGATGAAGAAATAATTGTTGCAAATAAATAATTTTTCTTGACTTGGACCTGCCCGCAGTCTATACTCGGTATAAATGCGGCAGGAGCGGAAAAGCGGAGACCGTGCAGTCTCCGCCTTTTTTATATCCCGCGCCGCGGAACGGAACATATTTGGGGAGAAGAACATGAGAAGGATCATCATTTCGGACTACAGCCTCGAAAAGCTCGGGGAGGAGAGGGGCAGGAAGCTCCTCTTCCGCGAAAAGACGGCGGTCTGCGCCGCCCTTGACGGCATGGGGGTCGACGTCATCGAGTTGGGGCCGGTCAAAGATAAAAGAGAAGACGGCATCGTCTGCGGGAGCATCGCGGCCTCGCTCAAACGCGCCGCCCTGAGCATCGACTGCGGCGTCACCGAAGAGGAAGCCCGCGTCGCCTGGGACTGTTTAAAGGGGGCGGCGAAGCCTCTTCTTCGGGTCTGTCTTCCGGTCTCCACGGTCCGCATGGAGTATATGTATCACAAAAAAGCGGCCGCCATGCTCTCCCTGATAGAGGAACAGTGCCGGGCCGCCTCGGCGCTCTGCAAGGCTACCGAATTCGTGGCCGAAGACGCGGTCAGGGCCGAGAGGCCCTTCCTCATCGAAGCCCTGAAAACGGCGGAAAGAGCCGGAGCCCGCGCTGTCACCGTCACGGACGAGCAGGGCAGCGTCTTCCCGGAGGAGCTCGCTTCCCTCGTCTCGGAGCTAAAGAGCGTCATCAAGGTGCCCCTTTACGTCAAATGCTCTGATACCATGGGCATGGCCCCGGCCTGCGCCGCCGCCGTCATCGCCGCCGGCGCGGACGGCCTCAAATGCGCTCTCGGCAGCTCCTCCTGCCTCGATCCGGGCCGCGTCAGCGATATACTGAGGGCCAGGGGCGGCGATATAGACGCCTTCTGCGGCCTTGACGACACGCGCATCCACAGCGAGAGCGAAAAGCTGATGAAGAAGCTCTCGGGCGAGGTCTACGCTCCGGCCGAGCCCGCCTCCCCCCGCGCGGGCGGGGAGATAATGCTGGGAAGCTCCTGCACCCTGCCGCAGCTCTCCGAGGCCGCGGTCTCTTTGGGCTACGAGCTCTCGGACGAGGACTGCGGGACGGTCTACGACGAGGTCATGCGCATCATCGGGCGCAAGGCCTTCATCGACGGCAGGGAGCTGGAGGCCGTCATCGCCAGCTACGCCCAGCAGGTGCCCTCCACCTATCATCTCAACAATTACGTCATCAGCGCCGGCAATGTGGCCGGGGCCATGGCCAGCATCTCGCTGGTCAGGGACGGCGAGGAGATCAGCGCGGTCGCCAGGGGCGACGGTCCCATCGACGCGGCCTTCTTCGCCATCGAGCAGGCCGTCGGCTATCAGTACGAGCTGGATGATTTCCAGATCCAGGCCGTGACCGAGGGCAAGGACTCCCTGGGCGCGGCCCTCATCAGGCTGCGCAGCAAGGGCAGGCTCTACTCGGGCAACGGTCTTTCCACCGACATCGTGGGAGCCAGCATCAGGGCATATATCAACGCCCTCAACAAGATCATCTACGAAGAGGGCAGGTAACATGAAGCTTTGTTTTTCAACGGAGGACGTCAAAAGAGACTCCTTTTCCGACCTCTGCCGGACGGCCTTTGAATACGCTTATTCCGGCTTTGAGGTCTGCGATCCCCTGTCCGAGATGGATGCTCACGGCGACAGCATCTTCCGCGGCGCGAACACCGCGGACGACAGGAGGAAGCTGCGCAACAGAGGCCTCGAGATCGCGGCCATAAGCTGCCCCGTCCCCATAGACAGCGGTGATACGGACGCGGACATGCTCGTCCGCTACGTCGAGCTCGCGAGGAGGACGGGCGTTCCTTCCGTCATCCTGCGGCTTGAGAGCGAGCCCGACGCGGAGCGCCTTTCGGCCCTGCTCGCCCCGGCCGCGGAGCTGGCCCAAAGAGCCGGGATCGGGATACTCTTCGAGACCTGCGGCAGCCTCGCGAAGACCGCCGACCTCGTGAGCCTGATCCGCCGCTTCGCCTCCGGCGTCTTCGGCGCCGCCTGGAACATCAGGGAGACCTTCTTCAGGGCGGGCGAGACCGCGGAGGAGACCATAAAGTCCCTCGGCGCGTATATAAGATACGTAAGGATAGGAGACAGGCTGGACGGAAAGGACGCGCTGCTCGGAGAGGGGAGCCTGCCGGCGGAGGAGTTCCTCGAGGCCCTGAGCTCCCTCAATTACGAGGGCTTCGTCTGCTGCGCCTGGAACGATGAGATCACGGATCCCGACATAGTCCTGACCCACTTCGCGGGCTTCATGGCCAGGAGCGGCGGCGGCTCCGCCGAAGCTCCCAAGCTGCAGTACAACAGGGACCGCAGCGGCACCTTCCCCTGGAAGAGATACGAGGTCCTGGACACGACCTTCCCCGCTCTTCTCGACTTCATGGCCGATACCTATCCCGACCAGTACGCCTTCAGATATACGACCCTTGACTATATCAGGACCTACAATGAATTCCGGGCGGACGTGGACGCCATGGCGAAGGGCCTCGTCGCCCTGGGAGTGGAGCCCGGCCATCACGTGGCGGTCTGGGCGACCAATGTGCCCGCCTGGTTCATCACCTTCTGGGCCGCGACCAGGATAGGGGCCGTCCTCGTCACGGTCAATTCGGAGTACCGCAGCCACGAGATCGAGTACCTGCTGCGGCAGTCCGACACCCACACCCTGGTCATGATCGAGGGCTACAAGGGCATAAGCTACAAAGAGATCATAAAGGAGCTCTGCCCGGAGCTCGAGAGCCTTGAAAAAGGACGAGCTCTCTATTCCGATCATCTGCCCTTCCTGCGCAATGTGGTGACCTGCGGCTTTGAGATGAAGGGGGGCGTCAGCTGGGAGGAGATGCTCGAAAGGGGCAGGCAGATACCGTCAGCGGAGGTGAGGCGCAGGGCCTCGGCGGTGAGGCCCGACGACGTCTGCAACATGCAGTACACCTCGGGGACCACCGGCTTTCCCAAGGGCGTGATGCTGACGCACAGGAACATCATCAACGACGGCAAGATCATCGGCGACCGCATGGATCTTTCCACCGCCGACCGCATGATGATACAGGTGCCCATGTTCCACTGCTTCGGCATGGTCCTCTCCATGACCTCGATGATGACCCACGGCGGCACCCTGAGCCCGCTGCCCTATTTCAGCCCCAAGTCGAGCCTCGCCTGCATAACTCAGGAGAAGATCACCTGCTTCAACGGCGTGCCGACCATGTTCATCGCCATGTTCAGCCACGAGGATTTCGCCAGGACCGATTTCAGCTTCATGCGCACCGGCATCATGGCGGGCTCCAACTGCCCGCCCGAGCTGATGAAGAGGGCGGCCGCCGAGATGAACATGAGGGAGATACTCAGCGTCTACGGCCTCACCGAGGCCTCCCCGGGCTGCACCATGGGAGAGGTGAGCGAGAGCCTTGAGCTGCGCACGGAGACCGTGGGCAGCGCCTTCCCGGGCGTCGAGTGCCGCATCATAGACCCCGAGACGGGAGACGAGCTGCCCGACGGCGAGAACGGCGAGTTCGTCGCCAGGGGCTTCAACATCATGAAGGGCTACTACAAGATGCCCAGGGCGACCAAGCAGGCCATAGACAGGGAGGGCTGGCTGCACAGCGGAGACATCTGCTGCCGCACTCCCGAGGGGTATTTCCGCGTCACCGGCCGCCTCAAGGACATGATCATCAGAGGCGGGGAGAACATCTATCCCCGCGAGATCGAGGAGTTCTTCCTCGGGCATCCGGCGGTGCGCGACGTGCAGGTGGTGGGCGTTCCCGACAGGCAGTACGGGGAGGAGGCCTGCGCCTGGATAGTCTTAAAGGAGGGAGCGCAGGTCACCGAGGACGGGCTGAGAGACTACGCGAAGGCCCGCATCGCCAGGCACAAGATCCCCCGCTACATCATCTTCACCGAAGACTTCCCCATGAACGCCGCCGGCAAGATACTCAAGTACAAAATGCGCGAGATCTCGGAAGAAAAGCTCGGCCTGCGTTGATATCGCCCGCAATTTTTTCCCTGCCGTGGGCTCTGCCGTGTTACAATAGATCGATGAAGGCGCGCGGGGAAAGGCCCGCCGTCCGCGTAAGGCATGCCGGCGATGACAGAGACAGACGAAGCTTTATACGAGAGCTTTCTTAAAGAGGGCAGGGAAGACGCCCTGAGGACGCTTCTGGAGCGCCACAGGGAGGGCCTTACCCTGTTCATCTATGCCGTCGTGGGCGACATGGAGGACGCCGAGGACCTGATGCTCGACGCCTTCGCGGCCGCCGCCTCCGGCACCTCCCGCTTTTCCGGCCGCAGCAGTTTCAAGACCTGGCTCTTTTCCATCGGAAGGAACCTGGCCGCAGGCCATCTGAGAAAGCGGAAGGGCCCCCACCTTCCCCTCGACGAAGGCCTGGCGGGCGCCTCCGGCGTCCCCGAGCTGGAGATGCTGAAGAGCGAAGAGAAGCGCCAGCTGCAGCAGGCTCTCTCGCTCCTCAAGCCCGAGTACCGGCAGGCCCTGACCCTCATATACTTCGAGGAGATGAGCTACGAAGAGGCCGGGAAGGTCATGAAGCAGAACCGGAGACAGATGTATCATTTGATAGAGCGGGGGAAGAGCTCCCTTCGCGAGAATCTCGAAA
>JAEEIC010000151.1 GCA_016281165.1 Bacillota bacterium
CGTAGGCGGCCGTCACCGCCAGCATCATCAGCAGGACCAGCTTCGGCTCCCCCCAGGAATAGAATATCAGGGACGCCAAAAGCAGCACTCCGTTGCGCCAGCGGAGGCTCTTTCCCGCGAAATAGAGCAGGGCCGTCAGGGGGATGAAGAGGAAGACGAAGGGCAGGCTGCTGAATACCATGCTCTCACCTCAGGATGAAGGCCGGCAGCACGTAATAATCGAGGTTGCCGATGAAGAGGACGCGCTCGATGCCGCGCTCTTCGACGTACTTGTCGAAATCGAAGACCTTGCCGGTCTGGGCCTTGTAATTGCGCAGATCGACGCTGTAGAGGGTCGTGAAATGCTGGGAGAGCAGCAGGAGCAGGGCGTTGTCGTAGGATTCGCCCAGCATGAGGACGCTGCCGTTCCCGCTTTCCGGGTTCTCGAACACCGCCTCGCCGCTGTCCGGCCCGTAGACCGCGCCGTACTTGGCCTCGGAGAGCATGGAGCCGCCCTCCTCCACGCGCCTGACGTAGGCGAGCTGGCGGCCGTATTCGGAGGACTTCTGGCCGTTGAGGGTGATGCTCACGGGCTCGAAGTCGAAGGTGAAGACTCCCACTGTCTCCGCGTAGCGCTCGGTGTCGGAGCCTGTGGCCTTAGAGCCCGAGAGCCTGCCGATCTCCACGTAGGAGAGGGGCTCGAGGGGAGCCTCGCCCGGCAGCAGCATGTCGAGCACCTGGGTGTAGCCCCGGTAGGAGCCCGAGGCGCACCAGTGATGGTCGGTCTTGTAGAACCAGGAGTCGAACTGGTCGAAGCGGTCGATGAGGAAGCCGCGCTTATGCTCTTCGGGCAGCTCCACTCCGGCGTGCAGATACTCGAAGATGCCCGACCTCTCGCCGCTGACGAAGTTCACGTCGGTCTCCTTCTCGATGTAATAAGTATAGAAGGTGATCTCGGGATGCCTTGCGATCAGGCTGTTCATGGCCTTTATGTGCTCGTCGAGCTTCGCCTTCTCGCCGTCCAGGAAGCGGTTCGCGTACATGAGATGCTCCTTCATGACCAGCCTGCCGCTGGGAAGGGTGAAGTAGCGCTCGGCCTCCTCCGTCTTCACGGGGTCCCTTTTGCCGCGGTATATGCCTTTCGCCAGCTCGTCCCGGAGCTTCTGCTCGGCCTCGCGCGCCAGCCTTTCGGCCTCTCTTTTGGCCTCGAGGGCCGCTCTCTCCTCGGCGTCCTTCGCTTCTTTCAGGGCCTTCTCCTCCGCGGCGAGGCGCTCCTCCTCCGCCTTCTGCTCTTCGGCCAGGCGGCGCTCCTCTTCCTCGGCGGCCTTCCTCCTCTGTTCGGCGGTGAGGCGGTCGAAGATCCTGCCGGTGAGCTCGGATACCCTCTCGTTGTAGGCCTTTTTCGCCTCCGTCGCCCAGGGCAGCTGGTCTCCCAGCGCCTTTTCGGCCTGCTCCTGGAAGCTCCCGTCCAGATACGACGAGACAGTCAGGGGGGCGAACTGCTCCATATAGCGGTTCTCGTATTCATTTATCTCTTCGGGCAGCAGGACGGCTCTTCCCAGTCCCGCGATCAGCGCGACCAGGACCCCCGCCGCGAAGACGGTATTCATCAAAGTCTTCATATCCCATATACTTTATCACAGCAGGAAGCGGGCTTCCACGAGGAAATATCTTGCGGCGCCCGTTTTTTGGTGTAAACTGACAGGGAAATACAGTTCACCGGCGAAGGGCCTTAAGGCGCCCTGAAGGAAGGCTTTATGAAGAGACCTCACTACGCATGGATAATATGTCTCGTCTGTCTGCTGCTCTTCATCTGCAACATGGGGCTGTGCAGCAACATACTGGCGGCCTATCTTCCCTTCATCGAGGCCGCGGGCATAAGCGAGAGGGCGGGGAGCGCCATACTTTCCGTGCGCTGCCTCTTCTCGTTCCTCGCCATGTTCTTCGTCGGCGTGCTCTACCGCCGCTTTCCGGTGCGGACGGGGGTGCTCATCCCCTCCTTTGCCGGCATCCTTTCGGCCCTGGTCTTCAGCGCCGGAGGCTCCGCCGCCGTCTACTTCGCCGGCGCCGCTCTGGGAGGCATCGCCTACGGGGCGGGCAGCGCCTTCCCCGCCTCGCTGCTACTGGCGAACTGGTTCAAGAGCAAAAGGGGGCTTGCCGTGGGGATAAGCGCCGCGGGCTCGGGCCTGGCGACGATGATATTCTCGCCCGTAGTCACGGCGGTGATAACGAAGTATTCCCTGCGGGCGGCCTTCCTCACGCAGGCCGCTTTCATGGCGGTGAGCTGCGCCGTGTGCTTTATGCTCATCAAGGACAGGCCCGAGGACATGGGCCTTGCTCCCTACGAGAGCGAAAGGGACGCGAAGAAGGCGGAAAAAAAGCCCGTGAGCAGAGAGCTTCCTTCTTCGGCGCTCTGGCTTTTGGGCTTCATGATGCTCCTCAACGGCGGGGCGAGCCTCTCTTTTTCCGGCCATCTCTCGGTGCTGGCCAAGAGCTGCGGCTACAGCACCCAGACCGCGGCGGCGGTGCTCTCGAGCTTCAGCCTCCTGCTGGTCCTGGGCAAGTTCCTCTCGGGAGGGCTTGCCGACCGCCTGGGCACGAAGAAGAGCAGCGTCATGCTCATACTGATATTCATCGCCGGCTGCTTCGCCGTCCTCAGGATGGACGGGATCTCGGTCTTCTGGTGCTACGCTCCCGCCCTGATGCTGGGACTGGGGGCTTCGGTCTACAACGTCGGCCCTCCCCTCTGGTCGTCCGACTTCTCGCCGAAGGAGAGCTACGCGAAGACCCTGAGGTGGCTGCAGATGTTCTACAATCTGGGCGGCATCATCTTCACCGTCGTCCCGGGCTTCATCGCCCAGCGCACCGGCGAATACAAGAGCTCGTACATACTCTTCGGCGTCATGATGATCGTGAGCCTCGCCATCCTGCTGTGGACCTACCGCTTCAGCGAAAGGAGGGAGCGGCAGGGACAGGCTCTCTGATCCTTAAAAGAAGAAGTTATTGTCTATGAGGCTCATCTGATCCTCGCTCCCGGGCTTTTCCATGACCAGGAAGACGTCGCAGTCTTCGGGCCCCTCTGCCCTTACCGCTCCCTGGGCTCTCAGCAGCATCTCGAGATATACTTCGAGAGTGAGAGGCGAGGGGCGGTGGTCGGCCCTGCTGTAGGCTCCGTCCATCCACTGCCTCTCGGCGGGCAGGTCGTCGAGCACCAGGCAGCGCTCCCTCACGTCGATATAACCGTAATTGAGGGTCCTTTTGGAGGAGCGCAGGTCGTTGTAGAAGAAGCAGTTGGCGGGATCGTAGAGCTTCACGTTCTTTTTCGCGCTCTTCACCGCCATCATGCCGGCGAAGCAGGTCTGTATGTCCGCGAAGCGCGGCTTTCCGTGATAAAGGTTGATATTGAAGCTTATCTCGTCGATGCCGGCGGAAAGATCCGCGTCTATGTATTCGGCGGCGTTGCTGTGGGTGATGTCCCCGCTGTGGACTATGCCGCTCTTTTTGAAGTCGGCGTCCCAGCCCACCGTGATCTGCCGCCCTTCGGTGTCGTAGGCGGAGGCGTGCAGGTCGACGTCGACCCTGGCGGGATCGTTCCAGTAGACGAAGAAGCGCAGGGCCCTGACCTCTGCGGGGATGCGGTAGGCGAGGCCGTTCCTCACGTAGCCCGCTTCATCGCCCTTTGAGAGGAGCATGGAGCGGGAAAGTATGAGCCTGCCCTCGTCGATATATACTCTTTTGCCCTTCAGGGGGGTCTCGATCAGGGCCAGCTTTCTTTCCAGGGCCTTCATCATCGCCCCGAAGGCTTCCTTCTTTTCGGGATCCCTGCCCAGCAGGGTCGCGGCGAAGACCAGGGTCCTGAGCGGGAGCCCGTCCGCCCTCTCAACGAGTTTCTGCGCGATGAGATCGGCGCCGTATCCCAGTTTGATGAGCCAGTTCGTCCATCTTAAGAGCATGCCGGGGCGGGAGGCGATGAGATCTATCGCCTCGGGATCCTTCTCCGCCAGCAGCGCCTTGACCAGGCTCTCCCAGGAGCGCAGCTCGCCGTTCCTCAGCTGCCTCACGATCTCGGCGTGTTCCTCCGAGCGCGAGAAGCGGTTATAGGAGAGGGCTCCGAGCGCCAGGACCGCGCGTCTGGCCTTTTTGTCCGATATGATGACGTTGGCCTTCCAGTCGCTTGCGGGATACGATTCGATGAGCCTCACCAGCTGCTTCTTCTGCGAGGTCCTGAGGCGGAAGGCGCTCCGGGTCAGGGCGTAGTCGGCGCACTTGAGCACGTCTCCCGTATGCTTGCAGAGCTTCTTCATCGCCTCAAGGGCGGCGGCCCTGTCTTCGAGCCCCATGAGGGCGTAAAAGACTCCCATCATGTTCTGCTTGAAGGGTATGTCGAAGTCCAGCGACGCAAGATCCACGTGTCTGAGGGCCTCCGATACGATCTCCAGCTCCTGCCGGGTGAGCCTTTCGCTCCTTTTGAGCAGCAGCGAGAGCGGCAGGCCGTACTGATCCTCTTCGCTCACGAGGCCGAGGGTCTTCGCCTTGAGGAGCCTTTCGTCATTTGCGCTCTTTTCGGTCTCCTCCGTCTCGGGCAGCCAGCCGCGGCTCACGCGGTGCTCTACCCCGAAGAGGCGGGCCAGCTCCTCGGTCCCGTAGGTGCTCATGTAGTGGCAGATCTGGTGGAAGCGGAAGAGGGCCTCCTCCATCTCCATGACCTGGGAGGGAAAATCCGGGTACATGGGCTTCGCCCCGATATCCGGCACCAGCTCCCTGAAGCCTTCGTAAAAGATATCGAGATCCGGGCTCTTCGCCAGGCGGGCGATATCAGCGGGGCGCAGGCAGTATCCCAGCTGCCCCAGCTCTTCGTTCACCGTCACGGCGGCGGCGAGCCTCTCGTCGCTGAGCTCGAAAGAGCCCTCCTTTATGACGGCCAGGCGCAGCTGCTCCAGCAGGTCTTTGCGGTACTTGCTCATGAGGTCCTCCTTAAGCGGGAATAAAAAGCGGACTATGCGGCGCCTGATTCGCTCTGAAAGCAAGAAAATAAAAGGAAGGCGCCGTACTCTTTCGAATGTCCGCAGCATAAATATACCACGGATGGAGGCTCCGCGCACCGGTCCGGAGCGAATTGTAACGCAATTGTATAATAAGGAGGCCGCCGGCGGGAGCGCGAAGACGGTATTCAAAACCGCGGGCCTCTGCCGTATAATGATAGCGGGCAAAGGAGGAGCAGTCATGCCGGATCGTTTTTCTATTGATGACATATACAGCGCCCGCGGGCGCATCAAGGGCCTCGTATACCGCACCCCTCTGGAGGAGTCCCTCTATCTGGGCAGGGACGGCAGGCGTTACTTCTTCAAGCTCGAGTGCCTGCAGACCGTGAGGAGCTTCAAGATCAGGGGAGCCTTGAGCCGCATGACGGCCCTGACGGAAGAGCAGCGCGAAAGAGGGGTCGCGACCGTCTCCTCGGGCAACCACGGTTCCTCCGTGAGCTACGCGGCAAAGCTCCTGGGCATAAAGAACGCGGTGATCATCGTCCCGGAACCGACCCCTCAGGCCAAGATCGACAGGATACGCTTCTGCGGTGGAAAGGTCCTTATCATGGGCAAGGACTACAACGAGGCCCACGAACAGGGCCTGCGCTACATCGCCGATAACGGCCTCACCTTCATCGACCCCTATTACGACGACCCCATGGTCTACGGCGGCCAGGGGACCATAGGCATGGAGATACTGGAGCAGGATCCCGATATCGATACCATAGTCTGCCCTATAGGCGGGGGAGGGCTCATCACCGGCATCGCCGTGGCGGTCAAGACCTTAAAGCCCGGCATACGCGTTATAGGCGCGCAGACCGAGGCCTGCCCGGCCATGATAGCGGCCATAAGAGACCACGTCTTCTATGAGGATTATCCCATAACGGGAGACAGCCTCTGCGACGCCCTGCTGGGTGGGGTCGGAAAGCTCTCGTACGAGCTGCTCCCGCGCTATATAGACGACATCATCGA
>JAEEIC010000023.1 GCA_016281165.1 Bacillota bacterium
GGAGAGATCGCCGAAGACGCGGACTTCGCCCCCATGGAGCAGGTGACGGTCTTCGCCCAGGGCGCCGTGCCCATGGGACGCATCAGTTCCATCAGCGTCGATCAGAAGACCGGTCTGCCTGCCGGCTTCACCGTGGAGCCACTGCCTGCGGATGAGGCCCAGCGCTGCGCGCCCGCGCCACGGGAAGATACCTGTGAGGAAGCCCCGGCAAAAGAACCTGCCCCCTGTGAGGAAGTTCCGGCTGAGGAGCCACAGGCAGAGCCCGAAGTACCCTGCGAAGAGCTGCCCTGCGGATGCGAGGAGAAGACGCCTGAAGTATGCGCTGAAGAGCCTGCCCCCTGCGGGGAAGCTCCGGCAGAAGAGCCTCAGACAGAGCCCGAAGCGACAGAGCCCGCTCAAGCGGAGCCTGAGGAAACCCCCGCTGAAGAGCCCGCCACTAATCCCGAAACGAGCGAGCCCGAAGAGCCCGCTCAGGCGGAGCCTGAGGAAGCACCCGCCGCTCAGCCGGAAGACGCTCCTGCTGAAGAGCCTGCCGCCGAGCCAGAAGAGACTCCCGCTGAAGAGCCCGCCCTCTGCGAGGAAGCCCCGGCTGAAGAGCCTCAGGCAGAGCCTGAAGTGCCCTGCGAAGAGCAGCCCCGCGAATGCGAAGAGAAAGAGCCCGAAGTCTGCGCTGAAGAGCCCGTCCCCTGCGGGGAAGCCCCGGCTGAGGAGCCTCAGGCAGAGCCCGAAGTACCCGAAGAGCCCTCCGACGAGCTCCCGACCATAGAATGGCTCCTGGCGGATAAAGGCGCCGGCGTCAATGTCCCGCCCGTCACCATAGATATGCCCGCAGAGGGCCAGCCCGCTCTCGAAAAGGCCCTGACCGCCGAGCCCGCCGAAAACGCCGACCCCATGGCCTACGAGGCATACTACGAAGACACCACCCCGGAGCAGTTCTTAAGAAAGCTTGAGGGCCTCCTCGGCCCCGCGGCCTTCGATAAGAGCGTTATCCCCGAGCCTCCCCAGATGATCAACAGCGAGCTCTTCGAGCCTGACGTGATCGGGGAGATGCCGCGGACGGAAGAGCTTCCCGCGGAAGAGCCCGCTCAGGCGGAGCCTGAGGAAGCTGCTGCCGCACAGCCCGAAGAAGCTCACGCGGAAGAGCCTGTACCTGCCGCACAGCCCGAAGGGACTCCCGCCGGGGAGCCCAAGGCCGCTCCGCGCAGGACTTTGGACATGGCGGAGCTGCTGGCGGAGAAATACGAGGCTCAGGAAGCAGCTGAGACCGCGGCCAAAGCCGCGGAGACAGCTGGGGAAGCAAAGCCTGAAGTTACAGAACCCGAAGCACAGGCTGAAGCGCCCGCCGCTCAGCCGGAAGTAACTCCCGCTGAAGAGCCCGCCGCCGAGCCCGATGCAGCCGAACCGGAAGAGTCCGCTCAGGCGGAACTTGAGGAAGACCCCGCCGCTCAGCCGGAAGAGACTCCTGCTGAAGAGCCTGCCGCTGAGCCCGAAACGAGCGAGCCCGAAGAGTCCGCTCAGGCGAAGCCTGAGGAAGCGCCCGCCGCTCAGCCGGAAGAGACTCCTGCTGAAGAGCCTGCCGCCGAGCCCGATGCGGCCGAAGCGGAAGAGCCCGCTAAGGCGGAACTTGAGGAAGCCCCCGCCGCTCAACCGGAAGAGACTCCCGCTGAAGAGCCCGCGCCCGCCGCTCCCCCCGCCTCCGGCAGCGAAGTCAACTTCAGGAACACCGCCTCCTACAGGCCCGAGGAATTCAACCTCAACGCCCCCGAGGACTACTACCGTCCCAATATCAACTACAAGAAAGAGCTGCAGAAGATGAACGGGTCGCAGATCCTGGGCATGCTGCTCTTCGCCGGAGCCTGCGTCCTGGCGGCCCTGGTATAGACCCCCACTCCAAAGACCTGATCAGGCAGAAAGACGATGAAAGAATTCCTTAAACGCAAGAACATCGAGATATCCCTCAAGCGCTACGGCATAGACGCCCTCGGCGCCATGGCCCAGGGCCTCTTCTGCTCCCTTCTCATAGGGACCATCATCAAGACCCTCGGCCAGCAGCTCGGGGTCCAGTACCTGACCGACATAGGCTCCTACGCCATGGCCGTCAGCGGGCCCGCCATGGCCATCGCCATAGGCTACGCCCTCAAGGCAGACCCCATGGTGCTCTTCAGCCTCGCCGCCGTCGGCTGGGCCGCCAACGCCGAAGGAGGAGCCGGAGGCCCCCTGGCCGTCCTGGTCATCGCCATCATCGCCGCCGAATTCGGCAAGGCCGTCTCCAAGGAGACAAGGATCGACCTGCTGGTCACCCCCGGCGTCACCATACTTGTAGGCGTCGCCCTGGCCAAGCTCATCGCCCCGCCCATCGGGCAGGCCGCCAGAGCCTTCGGCATCATGATAGACAACGCCACAAAGCTTCAGCCCTTCGCCATGGGCATACTGGTCTCGGTGCTGGTGGGAGTAGCTCTCACCCTCCCCATAAGCTCCGCCGCCATCTGCGCGGCCCTGCAGCTCACGGGCCTCGCGGGAGGAGCCGCCGTCGCCGGCTGCTGCGCCCAGATGATAGGCTTCGCCTTCATGAGCTTTAAGGAGAACCGCTGGGGAGGCCTGGTCTCACAGGGCCTGGGCACCTCGATGCTGCAGATGCCCAACATCGTGAGGAACCCCCGCATCTGGATCCCCTCGATAGTCTGCTCAGCTGTCACCGGGCCTCTCGCCACCTGCGTCTTCAGGATGCAGATGAACGGAGCGCCGATCAACTCCGGCATGGGCACCTGCGGACTCTGCGGCCAGATAGGCGTCTGGACCGGCTGGCTCTCGCCCTCGGCCGAGGCTGTGAGCAAGGGAGCCTCCGCCATAGTCCCCACCGGCTTTGACTGGCTGGGACTGGTCCTCATCTGCTTCGTGATCCCCGCCGTCCTCTGCCCCCTGATCTGCGGGGTCCTCAGGAAGGCCGGCTGGATCAAGGAAGGCGACCTCAAGATCTGAATCATTCTCCCGCCCCGCGGAGCTTTCCCTAAGACTCCCGGAGCGGGATCTTTTTTACACCGGAGCATACGCATGATCAATGAAAAAAACGAAAACGAGATCAGAAAACAGATCGTGGATGCGGGAGTAAGGCTCCTGGACGCGGGGCTCGTGGCCCGCACCTGGGGCAATATCAGCGCGCGCCTTTCCGATACTGAGTTCATCATCACGCCCAGCGGGCGCAGCTACCGCGCCACCCTGCCCGAAGACATGGTGAAGATGGGCATCGCAGATCTCAGCTGGGATCACCGCGGCCTCAAGCCCAGCTCCGAGCACGGCATACACGCCGCGGTCTACAGGCTGAGGCCGGAAGCGGAGTTCGTGATCCACACCCACCAGTTCTACGCTTCGGCGGTGGGAGCGGCCTTAAGGGACGCCGCGGTCCCCGAAGACCTCGCGCCCGAGGGGACGAGCTTCGTCATCCCCTGCGCCGGATACGGGGAGCCCGGGGCGAAGGATCTCTGGGGCAAGGTCGAAAGGGCCTTGGCCTCTTATCCTGAGAAAGACTGCTTCCTCATGGCAAGGCACGGAGCCCTCGTCATCGGGAGCTCCATGGAGGACGCCTTCGCAAAGGCCCTGCGGCTCGAAGAGATATGCCGGGCCCTGTTCGAAGATAAGGTCCCCGAAGCCCGGGGGCTCTCAAAGGAGGAGCTGACGGTCCTGGCAGGAAAAGATCCGCGCGCCCTTCCCTCCTATCTGGACGATCACGCCCAGATGCTCCCCCTCGACTACGAGAACGACGACGAAGAGGCCCTGAAGACGGTATGCGAAAAGAACGCCGCGGCCTTCCTCTACGCAGGCGGCGTCCCTCCCCTAAGCCCCGAAGACGCCCTTTCCCAGCACGAAGGCTACGTAAAGAGCTACTCAAAAAGAA
>JAEEIC010000152.1 GCA_016281165.1 Bacillota bacterium
CGAACCGTAGAGAGTGTTCAGGCCCGCCTCGGTAAAGCGGTCGTCCTGAGGCCCGGGGATCACGCGCACGGTGACGCTCTTATCGAACTTCTGGGGCGCGGGAAGTCTCCTCAAGGCCATGTTCTTGAGAACGGCTTGGGGAGCTCTGAGCCCGATGCGGTCTCCCGCCTTCAGCTTCCTTCCTTCAAAGCCGCCGATCTTAGAGCGCAGGAAGGTCGACTGGCTGCCGTCGAGCACGGGGATATCGAGGCCGCCCGCGAAGGCGATGTACGAGCGGGACCCGTTCCGGCAGCCGCCGGTGGTAAGAGTGGAGCCCGCGGGGACGCAGAAGGCCGTCCACATGGGGACAGGCTGCCCGTCCACGGCGGGCGACAGGTCGGCGCCGGTGATGGCGATGACCTCAGACTCCTCGAACTTTATCGACGGGCCCATGAAGGTGCACTCAAGAGTCCCGGTCTGCGTATCGTTGCCGGCGAGTATATTGGCGAGCTTCATGGAATGCACGTCCATGGCTCCCGCGGGAGACATGCCGTAGCGCTGCATCCCGAAACGCCCTTCATCCTGCACGGAGGTCAGAAGACCCGGATTCAATATCTCTATCGCCATTACTTCCGCCCCCCTTCTTCGCTCTTCTTATACGTTCTGGGGACATATTCCCCATGCTTCGAGGCCTCGTGGATCTCTTTGTATTCCTTTAAGCTTATGGGCACGAATCTGATCCACTCTCCGGACTTCACCAGAGACTGCTCCTCGCGGTCCCTGTCGTAGAGCACGACCGGGGTGCGTCCGATCAGGTTCCAGCCGCAGGGAAGATCGACGCCGTTGAGGACGGTCTGGTCGCCGTATACTCCCAGGGTGCCGGCGGGGATCAGGGTGCGCGAGGTGGCGCGGCGCGGGATCGAGAAGATCTTCTCGGGATTGCCGACGTAGCTGTGCCCGATGGCGAAGGCCTGGAAGTAGACGTAGCAGAGATTCTTCGTGTGGGTCTCTATGATCTCGTCCCAGGTCTTGTGCTCATAGTCCATGAGGTCCTGTTTGTCGGGACTGGTCTCGCGGCCGTCCCAGCCGTCGTAGCGGGCTTCGGGATCGTCCACGTCGACTTCTCCCCCGTAAAGCACGGGAAGCTCGAGAACGATGTCGCTCTCATCGCCGGCCTGCACGGACTCGGCGGCTCCGGCGCAGAGATCCTCGACCTTCTTTCTGATCTCGCCGTAGCGTATGATCTCAGGTCTGTAATGCACGATCAGGGTGCGGTAAGTGGGGACAGTCTCCACTATGCCGGGGACGGACGCTTCCGCGATCCTGCGGTCGACGGCATGGACCTGCCTGTTCACTTCGATGCTGATCCTGTTGTCGAACTCGACCGTAAGAGCGCAATCCCCCACTGGTTTGATGATCGGCATATGGTTCCTCCTTTTTAATGTTCAACGGCCTGCCGGCGTCAGCCGCTGGCAGGCCGTTGCATGGCTTCTGCTGTTATTTAGATTGTTTTAAGACCCTGTCTCACTGTACTACTTCACGAAGAAGCCGCGGAATACGCGGAACGCGAGGAAGCAGGTGATGACGAAGATGATGCAGAACACTACGTTGAGCCAGGTCTTGTTGCGGTACTCGCCCATGAACTCCTTATCGGAGGTGATCCTCCAGATGATGGCGAAGATGAACGGGAGCAGCAGTCCGTTGATGGCCTGAGCGAGGATGATCAGCTGGGCCGGGGACTTTCCGTAGAGCACGCAGAACAGGAGAGGGATACCGGCTCCTACGATCATCCAGATACGGCTGCGGCCGGCCTTCATGTCTTCATCCTGGCCGATGGCCTGGTTGAAGAGCAGGGGCAGCAGCTCGATACGGAAGAGACCGGAGGAGAAGGCAGCGCCCCAAAGACCGCAGGCGAAGAGGACGCCGGCGTATCTTCCGAGCACCGGGGTCAGCTGCTGGGCCATGTCGGCTCCGGAGGAGACCTTTCCGGGATAGATGGTGGTAGCCGCGCAGACGATGATCGCCGCGGTGATCAGCAGGGTCACGATCTGGCCGAATCCGAGGTCGAAACGGGCCATCTTCATCTTGGTCTTGGTGGGAAGGCTGGCTTCGAAGGAGCCCGGTCTGAAGTAACGCTCTTTGTGCAGAGCGGAGAGAGATACCGGGATATCGGGGACCATGGTGGTCGCCAGCATCGCGAGTACCAGGTAGAAGTCTCCGCCGGGGACCTTGAAGGCAAAGCCCTCGGAGATGACGTCGCCCATGCTCGCGCCGGAGCCGAAGGCGGTGATGACGAAGGAACCGACCATTACGATCACGAGGAACTTGGTGAAGTTCTCAAGGATGTTGTACTTTCCGATCCAGACGAGGACGAAAGCCGCGATGATCATGATCACGTCCCAGACGAGGATAGGTACGTTCGGGAAGAAGAACTGCATGGCCAGAGCCGCGCCGGAGAAGTTACCGGCCTGGAAAATGACCGCGCTGATAGTCAGCAGAGCGAAAAGTATAAGGGCGAGGGTCTTTCCGAAACGGACGCGTACAGCTTCCATAACGGTGGTCTGCTTGTTGATGCCGACCTGCAGGGCAGGCAGCTGATAGAAGAAGGCGCAGATCGCCGCGAGGACGACTGCCCACAGCAGTGTGTAGTGATACTGGGCACCCATGGAGGATGCGGTGGTGACAGAACCGGGGCCTACGACGACGGCCGAGATGACGATGGCCGGGCCGACTGCCTTCAGGTACTGACCGAATGACGGCTTGGAAAGCTGTTCGCCATTCTGATTGTTGTTAGCACTCATTTGAATTCTCCTTTACGTGAGGAAATACGAGCCTTGCAGAAGCCTGTTTGTATTTCGATTACTTTAGCAGTAACGGTACCGTGCGCGGGGGGCAGGCTCTCTACTTCTTTTCGGCCAGAGCGCTGGCGGGAAGATCGCAGATGAACATGTAGCCCGGGGAATGAGAGATCATGAAGTCAGGCTTCGCCGCCATGGCGACTGCCTGGGGGGTGACTCCGCAGGCCCAGAATACGGGGACTTCGTCATCGTTGATGTCGAGGGGATCGCCGTAATCGGGATGCATGACGTCCTTGACGCCGATAGCGGAGGGATCGCCGATCTGGACCGGAGCGCCGTGAGCATAGGGCATGGCGCCGGTGATCTCGCAGGCGAGGTCGACCTTGTCCTTCTTGATGGGACGCATGCTGACCACGTAGTTGCCGTGGAAGATGCCGGCAGGCTCGCAGGCGATATTCGTGTCGAACATCGGAACGCGCTTCTGCTGCTCATAGTGCTTGAGGCGGATGCCGGCGGCGACGAGCTTGTCCTCGAAGGTGAGGCTGCAGCCGATCAGGAAGCCGACCATGTCTTCGTTCCAGT
Organism: Bacillota bacterium; assembly: GCA_016281165.1. Lineage (GTDB taxonomy): Bacteria > Bacillota > Clostridia > Peptostreptococcales > Anaerovoracaceae > RGIG2707. The sequence continues at coordinate 3,360 of JAEEIC010000152.1, forward strand.
ACTTGGCGACGTCTCTCACCTCTTCCACCAGCTCTCCGTTCCTGTAGATGCGGTAGAGGGGGATGTCAGTGGTGATGTCGCCGTCAGCCGCCATCTCGACGGTCTTGGGAGTCCCCTTGTCAAGGACCTCAAGGATGGGACAGGGCTTGGGATTCTGCTTCATGAACTTGAGGAAGTCCTCGGCGTACTTCTTGTGGAGTATGACGAGGTTGCCCTGAAGATGTCCCGGGCAGATGCCCGCCGTGGGGACGCAGAGCTCGTTCGTGCGAACGGCCTTGCGGAATTCCAGGGGCGTGAAATTGCTGTAATCCATAAAAGATCTCCTTTCTTTGAAGGAATGTCAGGCCGGGGCGCGGGAGCGGCCCGGCAGATCATCCGCCGTAGTTCAGTGCGTCGGTCTTTATGAGAACTCGGACAGGGTCCGGGTCTGCCGAAGAGTGGTCGCCGCGGGCCCCTAGTCGAAGGGCTTGACGATTATGCCTTCCTTGTCGAAGGCCGCGCGCAGGGCGGTCACGAACTGCACCGCGTGAGCGCCGTCGCCGTGCACGAGGACGGTATCAGCCTTGATGGGGATATCCCTGCCGGTCCTGGCGGTGACGACTCCCTCCTTGATCATGCGGATCACGCGGGCGACTGCCTCGTCCTGATCCTCGATCATGGCGCCGGGGGTCCCGCGGGGAACGAGATTTCCGTCCTCCTCGTAGCCTCTGTCCGCAAAGGCCAGGGACACCG
>JAEEIC010000024.1 GCA_016281165.1 Bacillota bacterium
GGCGAGAGGCCTGAGGCCCCTCATGCGGCAGCTGTGCTTGAGGCAGTCGGCCAGCACCCAGCCTATCATGGCGATGAAGGCCAGGAGCGAGATCCCGCCGGTGTTGACCGCGGTCTGCATGTACATGTTGTGAGGCTTGTCAACTATGACGTTTATATTTCTCAGGAAGGAGTATTTCCCTGCATAATCTTCCTGGGGGAAAACAAAGCTGTAGGTATCAGGCCCAGATCCGAGCATGATCCTGGACTTGAGCAAAGGCAAGGTACGTGACCAGATGTAACCTCTGCCGCTGCCGAAGCGGTAATTGCCCTCAAAGCCGATGCTCTCTATGGGCCCGATGATGACTTCCTTGGGGACCTTCGCGGTCGAGACCGGGGTCACGTACTTGAAGTGATGCTCCGCGGCGTCGTAATGGAAGCGCCAGGTGGTCTTGTAGGTCACGCAGATCAGGTAGAGCTCGTCATCCCTGATCTCGTAGCCAACCTTGACATAATCATGGTAGCGGGTATCACGAAGGCTGTAATAGCCCGGATCCTTTTTCAAGCTGACAATCTCTATGGGATCGCTCTCGTTGTCGTAGAAGGAGAAGCCGTCCGCGTCGAGCATGACGGCAAGAGTATTGCCGTTTATCCTCATAGTTATGTAATTCTCGCCAGTAATGACCCGATCGATGGTACTCCTGCGGCTCCCGGCTGTCTTACTGAATTTTGTGGCATATGTATCCTTTTTCACTAGTTCCACATCTGCGGCGCTGACGGTGCCCACGATCATCTCGTTCAGTTCTCCCGCCTCGGCGAAGAGCCTCTTCACCTCGGGGAGCCACCTCTTCTGCATGGCCGTCATCACACAGGCCGCGACCAGGATCACGCACAGTAGAGGTACGGCCCAGCGGACGAGCTTCTTCCTGAATACTATAAGGCCGAGGACAAGGATGGCCGCCAGGCCGAAGTAGCCGCTGGCGGAATTGGCGCCGAAGAAGCAGTAAAGGCTGATGCCGAAGATGCCCAGAGCCAGCAGGCCCTTGACCGCGCGGGGAAGGACCTTCCCGTCCTTTTCGAAGGCCCTGAGGAAGAGCATGGCGAAGACGGGCAGCACCAGGCAAAGGTAGAAGGGCACGTAGTTGATGTTGTATACGGTCTCGTAGACCTGGCCGCTGTTGAACCTGAAGGAGTACATGGAATCTCCCTCTATGAACAGCTTGTCTATGACGGTCCAGCTGGTGACTCCGTCGCCGTAGTCGACGAGGGGAGTTATGAGCTTCTGGCCCGTGACGGTCTTGAAGAAGTCGTGCCCGGTCGCCTGGCCCGCGCCGAGCAGCCCCAGGAGCAGCAGCGATACGCCCAGGGGCCAGAGCATGATCTTAAGATCTCTCTCGCTTCTGACGTAGGTCGTGATGAAGACGAGCATGATCAGGTAGCAGAGCATCGGGAGCGTCCCCTCGAAGCGGTCCATGGTGCCCAGCCAGGAGATGTCCCTGAAATCGGAAAAGAGATAAGAGAGGAACGCCGCGGCCGCGAAGACCGCCACGGGGATGTAGAAGCGCGACCACTTTAAACGCGCCCCGCCGAAGGCTATCGCCCTCACCAGCACCACGGCCAGGGCCGTAACGGCGCAGAAAACGATGAGGACCATCTTGCCGTAGCTGAAGGTATCGTAGAGCACGGAGTCGTCGGCGACCGCGCTCCAGAAGAACCTGCCCATGGGCCTGGTGACCTCGTAGGTCCTGACCAGCATGATGACGAAGGAGCAGAAGATCACGGCCGGGATAAGGGCGAGGACGGAGCCTATGCCGCCCAGCACGCCCGCTGTTCCCGCGGGCAGGGCATTGGCCGGCTTCGCCGCGGCCCGCTTTGCCTTCGCTTCCTTTTTCCTCTCCTTCGCGCCGTCCTTCGCGTTTTGCGCGGGTCTTTCGGCCTGTACGCCCTTCTCATCAAGGCTCAGGATATCCTCCGCTCTGCTTTCTTTATCTTTACGGTCGCCTGCCATCTGGCTCTCCTTTTTTACGCTCATCTTCCGCGCTGCCGGCTCTCGCCCGCCGCGCACAGTCATAGATAATATATTATATAGTCCGCGGGGCGAAAGGTCAATCAAAAGGATCCCGGCCTGTGCTTCCAGGCCGGGATCCCTGTCCCTTTAGTTTTGCTTTTCAGGTCTTACTGTTTTTTCTCCCGGCGTCTGAGCAGGAGAGCCGCGGCGATCAGTATGACGCCCGCGAGCGCGGTGTATACGGTCTTCAGCCAATCGGCGCCTGTCTGAGGCAGGACGGCGAGAGGCACATCGGGCTCATCGATGACTTCAGGAGGCATGTCCGGAGCATCGGGCCCCGCGAGAGGCACATCGGGCTCGCCGATGACTTCGGGAGGCTCGGGAGCAGGTCCCGGGGCAGGCTCCGGAGTCGGAGTCGGGGTCGGGGTCGGAGCCGGTGTGGGCTCGTCGTCGTCCCCGCCGGCGGGAGGAGTATAGACCTTGTGCGAGTTGGTCACGGTGAAGCCGGCGGCCGCGTCGCCCGTTACATTGGCGAAGTAGCCCTCGGGAGCCTCCTCGGCGACCGAGTAGACGATCTTCTTGCCGTCCTTGTTGACTTCGAGTCCTTCAAAGACGCCCTTCCAGCCGTTCTTTCCGCTCAGGGCGAGGGTCTTTCCGGTCTTTTCGCCGTCCGCGAGCAGCTCGACGGTGATCTCGTCCGGACGGAGCCTGTCCTTATCGTTCTTATCGTCCCAGACCTTATTGACGGGAACGTCTATGGTCAGGGCCTTGTGGGTATTGGTCACGGTGAAGCCCGTCTCGGCGCCGCCCGTTACCTCAGAGGTATAGCCCTTGACGCTGAGCTCGGAGACGCTGTATTCGATCTCCCTGCCGTTGTCATAGACGGGCAGATCCTCGAAGACTGCCTTCCAGCCGTTCTCCCCGCTGAGGGTCACGGCGTTTCCGGCCTTCTCTCCGTTTGCCAGGAGCTCGACGGTGATGTTCTTCGGGCGGATGCCGTCCTTATCGTCATCGTCGTTCCAGACCTTTTCGACGGGGATGTCCACTGTCTCGATCTTGTGAGTATTGGTCACTGTCAGGCGCGTGGTCGTCTCACCGATCCTGACCGACTTGCCGATCTCGGTGGTGTAGCCTTCGACGCTCAGCTCGGCTACGGAGTATTCGATCTCCGTGCCGTGATCTCTGAACTCGTCCAGACCCTCGAAAACGTGGGTCCATTCGTTGGCTTCGCTGAGCTCGGCGGTGAGTTCGGTCTTCTCGCCGTCCTTCAGCAGGACGACGGTGACGCTGCCCGCCCTCTTGCCGTCCTTGTTGTCGTCGTCGTCCCAGACCTTGGTCACTTCGACGTTGATCTTGCTGGGCTTATAGAAGTTCTTGACGGTGACGAGCTTGATATTGACGCCGTTCTCCTCGTACTCGGTCTCGTATACGGCCTTGCCCTCGTTGTCGGCGTTGTACTCATCGACGTCCTCTTCCTTCACGGTGTAGACGAAGCGCTGTCCTTCTTCATCGTATTCGGGAAGATCCTCGAAGGTATAGGTCCAGGAACCGTCCTCGGCCGCCTCGACCGTGGCGGTCTTTTCCTCCTTGCCGTTGGCGAGGAGCTTTACGGTGATGCTGTCGGGACGCTTTCCGTCCTGGTCCTCGGCGTCGTTCCAGATCTTGGCGACGGGGACCTCGACGGTCTTGACCTTGTTCACGAAATCGGCGTTCGACTCCTTTTCGGCGTCGATCGTGCCTTCCGCTTCCTCGGTCTCGGTCTCGTAGCCGGTCCTGGGAGTCTCTGCGACCTTCCAGGTGAGGCCTGCCGGGATGCCGGTGATGACGGCCTTCTCGCCGTCCTTGAGCTTGACGGTGGCGACGCCGCCCGTGAACTCAGCGTCCCCGTAGGTGCCGCTCACGCTCTCGGCCTTGAGCTTCAGGACCTTGGTGCCGTCGGCGTTCTCGGTGACGCTTCCGGCCTCTTCCTTGGTGTCCAGATCGGTGTAGGCGGGCTTGGTCTCGGCTTCGCCGGATCCGCCCTCATCGCCGCCCTCGGCGGGAGCTTCGTTTCCGCCCTCCGCGGGAGCTTCGTTCTGTCCGCCGTTCTCCCCGGCGTCTTCCGCCTCAGCGGGAGCGGCCTCGGGATCGGTCTGATCCTCGACGGGGATCTCGGCGTCCGGGGTATAGGTGTATTCAGCCTCGCCGCTCAGGGTGATGGTGAATACGAATTCGTGATCGGCGGTCTTGGGCCCTTCGACGGTCTTGGTGATGACCAGGTCTCCCGCCGGGCTGTTGATGACGCCCAGGTCCTCGGCCACGGGCACGACGGTCTCTTCGGTCACGGCCTTGAAGAAGCGGTAGTGACCCGACCAGTCGACGTTGTCGGTGGCGCCGAAGGTGGCGTCTCCGTTGAGCAGCAGGTACTGCTCCGGATCGGGGACCAGTTCCCCGGCCCAGTTGCCCCAGAGCTGGACGCCGCTGATCTTCGCGGTATCTCCGCTGTCATCGGGCGTGATGAAGAGCTCGGACTGATAGTTGTTCTGCTCGTCCTGGTTCCAGCCGTTCTGGACGCTCATCACATAGGTGTAGGTGTGCCACCAGCCGTTGGCCCCTCTCAGAGTGAGGTTCTTTCCGTTGTTGGAGATGATCCAGCGTTCGGGAGCGCCTGTTTCTTCGTCAGCCTCGAGCTTTTGGAAGGTGAACCTGGCGTTGGCGGGGACCGGCATGTCGATCACGGTATCCCAGCTGTTGCCGTCGGTATCGGTCACGTTCCGGCTTATGATATCAGCGTTCCTGAACGAGAGCGCGTCGCTGCCGGCGCGTAGCAGTATGTCCGCGTCGCCGTCGGTCCAGTTGTTGGAGACGAGGGCGTAGACTCCGCCGTCCTCAAGGCCTTCGGGGCCGGCCTCGACCCAGAGAGTCCTGCTGACTATCAGCTTGCCGCCGGTGGTGTAGGAAGGATTGTAGCCTTCGGGAGGCACTTCCTCGACGGTGTATTTGATGGGGAAGAGAGTGTCCGCGGTCTCGTCGTTCTCGTTGGAGTAACGGGGCAGGCGGGTGAACTGGTAGGTCCAGTCATTGTCCGCGGAGAGCTTGGCGGTGACTTCCTTTCCGCCCTCCATGTAAGGTTCGCCGTCGGCGAGGAGCCTGACGGTGACGGAATCGCCGCTGTGATCCTTGCTGTCGGCCCATTCCTTGCGTACGCGGAACTGGGTGTACTGCTGATCGCCGGTGGTCTTCCACAGGTTGGTCATCAGGCTCATGTTGGAGTAGCATCCGCCTCTCTCGAGGTAGAAGAACCTCAGCTGGTGCCAGCCCTTGCCGTTGTTCTCCCACTCCTTATCCACGCGCTGGAATATCTTCTTGAGAGTGGAGCTGGTGCCGATAGTCTCGGGGACCACCGTATCGCTCTCGTAAGGTACCATGTCTACCGCGTCCTCGACGGTGACCCTGCCGGTGGAGAAGTTGATCTCGCCGCCGACAGGCCTGTGCAGGCCGCCGATATCCAGGACCAGCACGTCGTCGATGAACACCCAGACGTCGTCGTCGCCGCTGAACTTGAAGATCAGGTCTTCGCCGTCGATCTGGCCGCTGGCCGGGATGTAGAAGTTGCAGTCCAGGGTGAGACCGTGCTGGTGGTCGTAGCCCTCGATGCCCTGTTCGGCCAGGTCGTCGGTCGGAGCCACGTTGTACTTGCCCTCGTCCCAGTCGTCGAAGGGGTAGTAGCCTACGTTGATCTTCTCTTCGGTGATCTGGTTCTCGGGATTGGTCATATTGACCTGATAAGTCCCGTCGTAGAGCTCGAACTCGTTGGTCTCGGGAACGTAGTGGGCGTAATTGATATCGCTGTCGAACCAGTAATTGCCCAGCTCGTCCTTCTGGAACAGGTGATTGACGTCCTTATAGACGGTCTTCTGGCCTTCGACGTCCTCGGGCTTGAAGAGCACTGACAGGTTCTGGCTGCCGAAATCCGTCATGACCGGATATTTTGTCTTGTCGTCGGGATCGCTGCTGTCGGCCTCGAGCATGTTCTTCACTATTCCCTGACGGGCGGTGGGACCGCCGGTGAACATGTTGGAATTGCCGCTGAGCACGTCGGGGCCGCCGTGTCCGTAGAACTTCAGGTTGCTGACGTCGTTGATGCCGCCTAAAGACCAGTTGCCGCCCTGATTGGCCCAGCGGTCTCCGAACTGCCACCAGTCGGACGCGATGTGATAGTCGAACAGATTGATCTTTATGCCGTTGCTGGAGCTGTCATAGGTCACGTCGGGCTCGCAGCCGTCGTTGTCCTCGGCATGTTCGAGCTTCGCGGGCGGAACGGCCTCTATGGTGAACTTGCCTTCGGCGTGTCCGTCGCTGAACTGGGCGGTCATGGTATGCTCTCCGATGAAGGCTTCCTCGAGCCAGTCGGCGGAGAGGGAGATGTCGACGCTGCCCGCGGTCGCGGTGTAGAACTCCTCGGAGAAGTCCCTGCCGTCCATCTGCAGGCCGGTGAACCTTTCGAAGCTCAGCTCGTCGTTCTCGGCGCGCTTGATGGTGAACTTAAGGTCTTCGGTATCCTCGTGCCTGGTCCAGACCGCGCCGTCTCCTTCGGTGAATTCGTATTCAGCCTCGACGACCTCGATATCGAAGCCCGGGGCTCCGGACTGGATGACCTCGTAGACCGGTCCGTCCGCTTCCTTGAAGTTGGAGGCGGAGATCTCGTGGCTGCTCAGGTAAGCGGTGCCGGAGACTACCGATCCGTCCAGGATGATGCTTACATGTCTTTCTCCGAGAGTCCTGTCGGAGCTGTCGAAGTCGATATCGAATTCCTCGGGAGCGAGGGTCTCGCCGCCGACCTTGACGGTCACGGTGGATTTATCCAGCTCTTCTCCCAGCAGGATCTGCTTTTCGGAGCAGCTGACCTCGATCAGCAGCGAGGGCACGGGCCTTATATCACTGGGCAGATAATTCGCCCCGCCGCGGTAGGCCTGGAAATTGGGCCCGTTGTCGGTCCAGATCCTGTATACGCAGTAGTTATCGAAAGCGTATGTGTTCTTGCTGCCGGAAAAACCGCTCTCCGGATGGAAGAGCTCGATCACGGGATCGTCCATGAGGATGATCTCGAAGCGCTGGGCGTTGGAGTTCACATATCCGAAAGCGTCGTCTTCGATGAGCTCCGCTCCGGCGGGAACATAGAACACCGCGTGATCGCCGCTGCCCTTGAAGGAGGCCCAGCCTATGATCTTGAAGGACTCCGGGACGGAGACCTCTTTGATCTTCAGGCACTGCTCGAACATCAGCTGCGTGGTCTTCGTGACTCCCTCTTCCATGACGATGGTCTCCAGGTCCCTGTTGAACTGGAAGGTCTGGATGCCGTAATCGACGCCGCTGAGCAGGGTCACGTTCTTAAAGCCGCAGACCGCGAAGGCCCTGTCGCCCACGCTCTTGAGAGCGCCGGGTTCCTCGAGGGTGAAGGTCTTCAGATTGCCGCAGGCCTGGAACGCCTGGTCGGGGATATCCTGCCACGCGGTCTTGACGTTGACTTCCTCAAGGAAGGGCTGCATCTGGAAGAACTGGCCCAGAGAGTTGTTTTCGTCCTTCTCGGGGGCCGCGTACAGGTTCAGGGTATGGATCTGTGTATATTCATTTGATTCGGCGAGGCCGCTGAAGGTGTCGGGCCATCCGGTATAGCTGCCCGAGGGGGTCGCGCCGTTCATGCCTTCGTCCAGCACCGCGAAGAACTGGCCGGTGGTCTGGCCGCCGTTGAGATACTCGAACGGGGTCGGGTCGGGGATATTGCTGTAGTCCAGCTTGTTCTCCATATCGAAGTAGGCGCTGGACTTCCAGTTGACGGTCTTCAGTTTGGTGCAGCCGGAGAATACTCCGCCGTCCAGATAAGTGATGGTCTCGGGGAAGGTGACCTCGGTGAGGCCGCA
>JAEEIC010000153.1 GCA_016281165.1 Bacillota bacterium
GGCGTCGTAGACGAGATCGGTGTAGATCTCGTCGGCCAGGATGACGATATCGTGGGACTGCGCGAAATCGAGCAGCAGCCTCAGGGTCTCGTCCCCGTAGTGCACCCCGGTGGGGTTGACGGGATTGTTGAAGATGAGGGCCTTCGTTTTAGCGCTCACGGCCGCCTCAAGGGCTTCTTTTGTGATCTTAAAGCCGTCCTCGGGGCTCAGCGCGATCTCGACTTCTTTGGCCCCGGCGATGGCGATCTGCCCGCTGTATTCGGGGTAATGCGGCGAGAGCACTATGACCTCGTCGCCCGGATCGGTCAGGGCGATGAGCGACATCATCATCGCCAGGCCCGCCGAATTGGTGATCTGTATCATGGCAGGCTCCAGCGCCGTGCCCCGGCGGGCGTTCATGTCGGCGCAGACGGCCTCTATGAGCTCGGGGTCCCCCGCGGGATCGCCGTAGCGGGTATAGCCCGCCTTAGCGTCCCTCATGGCAGCCTCGATCACCCTCTCGTCGGTGGTGAGATCGGGGTCTCCTATGCTCAGGTCTATCACGTCGTCAAAGGCGCCCAGGGCCTCGGTGTCGAGTATGAGGCCTTGGGCGATATGTTCGAATTTGCCTGAAATAAAGCGTTTCAAGGCGATATACTATGCCTCCTGTATGTCGTGGATGGGCAGGCTGTAGACCTCCTCATAGGAGGGTATGTTCAGGGACTTGAAATACTTCCAGCACTCGTCGATGACGCTCTGATCATACAGGGCCTCCAGGCCTCCCTGCGCCAGGACCTTGCCGGCTCTCTGCATGGCCTTCATGCCGATGGCGGTGCCGGAGCAGGCGGTCACGGTCCAGTGATGTCCCGGAGCGGCCTTGATCTCTCCGCCGCCGTGGATGTGGGCGGTGGGGCAGAAGTAGGAGATGTCGGCGGTGTCGGTGCAGGTGGTGCCTTCGCCCCACTCCTCGTAGTCCTTCTTGCAGAAGGGGAGCAGGTCCTCGAGCTTCTCGGGAGCGGGATTGCCGGTGTAGTCCTCGGTCAGCTTCTTCGCCCAGGCGATCTCCTCGTCGGTGTATTCCAGCTCGGGGATGACCCTGGAGACCGCGTCGAGGTGCCTGCAGAGAGGCTTGTTCTCGTAGAAGTAGGGGATGATGAAGATGAGGTTCGCGTCCAGTTTGGTGTCGGTCATGTGGGCGGCGCCCTCGGCGTTCTTCACGACTCTCTCGTAAAGGTCCTTCACCACGTCGTTGTGCTGGGCGCGGCAGAAGTACTTGACAGCCGCGTAGTCGGGCACGATATTGGGGGCCATGCCGCCGTCGGTGATCTGGTAGTGGAAGCGGCACTCGGTCTTGACGTGCTCTCTTAAGAACTCGCTGCCCATGTTCATCAGCTGGACCGCGTCGAGGGCGGATCTGCCGTTCCAGGGGGCGCCCGCCGCGTGGGCGGACTTGCCGTGGAAGGCGAAAGTGCCGGCCATGACGGTCAGGGGGTGCTGGGGCTCGGTGGAGAACTCCCTGCTTCCCGGATGCCACATGATGGCGATGTCCATGTCCTTAAAGGCTCCGTCCTTGGCCAGAAGGGCCTTGCCGCGTCCGACCTCTTCGCCCGGGCATTCGACCATCTTCAGGGTGCCGGAGACGCCTTCCTTCTCCATCGCGTAGCGCAGGGCGCAGGCGGCGCCCATGCAGGCTCCGGCGATGAGGTTGTGTCCGCAGCCCTGACCGGGTCCCTCTACGGGAGCCTTGTGGTCCACGTCTTCGTTGCCCAGGCCCGGAAGGGCGTCGAGCTCGCCGATGATGCCGATGACGGGCTTGCCGCTGCCGTAGGTGGCGATGACGGCGTTGCCGGTCTCGCAAAAGCCGAAGCCCTGTCCGGCCTTGGTCTTGACAGCGTCGGGGAAGCCGTGGGTCTTCGCGAACTGCAGGCAGGCCTCGGCGGCGTGATAGGTCTTGAGGCCTACTTCGGGATGGGCCCAGATATCGTGGGTCATGGCGTTGAGCTCGTCGCCGTATTTCTCATACCATTCGGCGATCCATTTGTTGAGTCCGTTGTTCTTCATTTTTACTCCTTGGAACTTCTGTATACCGCGGGGCCCGGCACGAAGCCCGGGCCCCTGTCTTGATCAAATGGTTTACTGCTGGGGCTGGGGCACGGGAACGTCCATGGGGATCGGGCAGACGTAGGTCTCGCCGTCGAGATCCTTCTTGAACTGCTCCCAGGCCTTGTCGACCAGGCTGTTGTCCCTGTAGACCCTGGCCGCGGCCAGCGCCATCCAGATGCCGCCTCTCATCATGCCCTTGAAGCCGATGCCGTTGCCGGAGCAGCAGGTGGTCTGCCAGGTGTGGTTGACGCCCAGATAGTTCTGGGACGCGGTGTTGATCATCATGCCGGGCACTATGTGCTGCACGTCGCCGACGTCGGAGGAACCCGGGCTGATGTGGTATTCCTCGGGCTTGTAGATGAGTCCGGTGTGGATGGGCTCCTCGGGCTTCTTGCGCTCGTACTCGGGCATGGTCTTGTTGAGGGCGTCGGCCATGGCCAGCTCCTCTTCAGTATATTTGGCGGCGGGCACCATGGGATAGACCTCGGCGAAGAGATCGGCCAGGACCTTGTTGGACATGGTGTTGTAGCAGCCGCCCTGGAACTCGATCTCGAGCTCGGTGTCGGTCATGAGGGCCGCGCCCTTGGCGCAGTTGACCAGCCTGCCGTAGAGCTCGTCGATGTCCCAGCGGTGCAGGGATCTGACGTAATACCAGACAGAGGCCCTGTCGGGAACGATGTTGGGGGCCACGCCGGCCTCCTTGTATACATAGTGGATCCTGGAATTGGGAGTCATGTGCTCTCTGAGGTAGTTGGCGCCGTTGTTCATGAGCTCCACGGCGTCAAGAGCGGAGCGGCCGTTCCAGGCGGCGGAGGCGTGGGCGGTCTTTCCTTTGAAGTGGAAGATGGCGCTGTTGAGTCCTCCTCCCATGCCGAGGCCGATGTGGTTCTTGCCGCTGCCGTGCCAGGCGAAGGCCAGGTCGAGCTCTCTGAAGGCTCCTCCTCTGGCCATGAAGGCCTTGCCAGTCAGTACCTCTTCGGCGGGGCAGCCGTAGAAGACCACGGTGCCGGGGAGCCCGCTCTTCTCGAGGTCGGCCTTCATGCCGATGGCGGCCGCCAGGGTGCTGACGCCCAGCAGGTTATGGCCGCAGCCCTGTCCGGGACCGCCGGGGACCGCGGGATCCTTGAAGGTGTTCTGGGTCTGGGAGAGTCCGGGGAGAGCGTCGTACTCGGCCAGAAGACCGATGACGGGATGGCCGCTGCCCCACTCGGCCCTGATGGAGGTGGGCATGCCGTAGAGGCCCTTCTCTACCTTGAAGCCGTAGTGCTCGAGAGCCTCGGACATCCAGGCGCAGGCCTTGACTTCGTTGTAAGCAGTCTCGGGATGCTCGTACATCTTGAGAGCAAGATCGCACAGGGGCTCGTTCTCCTGCATGATCGCGTCGATGATATGCTGATATTCCATAGTTCCTCCTTTGTCTCAGCGGGATCGTTATCTGTTTAATAATACCACAGGAAAGGCCATATTTTGAATAGGCGCTTTGAAATATGAGCATCTGTCTGAAAAATGAACAATTAATAGATGCCCAAAGCATAAAAAACTTCCGGACCCATAAGTGATCCGGAAGGCTCATATGCGCGACGCCGCTTTTATCCGTTTAAGACTACGTCCTCGCTGAAGTTCTTGATGATGTTGAGCAGGAATTGCCAGAGAGAATCCTCGAGCTCCTTGCTGTAGGCGAGCCTGCCCAGAAGTATCTTCTCGGAGAAGAGTATCGTGACCTCGAAGATGTAGGAGATGGCGTAGTTGCGGTAGTACTCCTCGCTGCCTCCCAGCTTCTCGGCCAGGGCCCGGCAGACCGGGGTGAAACGCTCGCTGTTGATCAGCCTCTTCTTCCTCACTTCGTCGGTGAAAAGAGAGGAGAAGCGGTATCTTATGAGGAAGAGGGTCTTGCTCTTCTCCTTCAGCATGAACGAGAAGACGTCGTTCCAGACCAGGCGCAGGGTCTCCTCAAAATCCTTGCCCGTATAGCTGTTGGCGTAGAAGCTCTCCAAAAAGAGCTCCGAGACCTCCTTGTCTATCGTCAGGAAGGACTCGTTGACCAGATCGTCCTTGCCTTCGAAATGCCTGTAGAGCGCGGCTTCCGATACTCCCGCCTTGCCCGCGATGCGCCTTACCGTCACATTCTCCAGACCGCGCTCAGCGGTGACCTCTATGGTCTCATCGATGTATCTTCTCTTACCAATACGCATAATCACTCACCGTTTCCCGCACAGAAGACGAAGTATTAAATACTAAAAAAAGTGGGGCAACTTAACATTTTTTGTTGTGCTTCACTTTTACTAATTCTTTTCTGGTATATATAGTAACACTATAGTAATCGTTAATCAATACTCTGCGAAAAATTTCACAAAATGAAAGCACATTTTTTTGCGTGAAAAGCGCGCGTGGCCCTTTGGAGAGCCAGCCGCCGCAGGCAGCGCCGCTGAGACACGAAAAAAGAGGCCCGCGCTCGTGGCGCGGACCTCCTGTTTCATATGTTTTTCAGACCGCCCTACAGCCAGTTCGCGGGACGGGGAGCGTCGACGGTCACCGGCAGAGGATACTCCTCCCCGAAGGTCTCGACGCTCACGCTCTCGATGATCTGCGGTTCCCTCGGTCTGTTGACCTCCATGCCGAGACCCTCCACGGGCTCCGTATCGACATTTTCCAGGCGCCGGATCTCTTCCATGCCGGAAACGACCTTTCCGAAGACCGGATAGACGCCCTTATGCTCGGGGCAGTCCTTCAGCGGGAAAAAGAATTCGCCGCCGGCGAGGCCCGCCTTATATCCTCCCATGCATACGCAGCCGGGATGAGAGTCGAGCGGCTCGATCTCGGGATGCAGCTCCGATTCCCGGGGGATCAGATACTTCGCTTCTTCTCTGTGGAAAGCGCTGTAGCTGGCGTCCACCCATTTCCCGGGGACGATGCGCTCGATGGCGTGGCCGTCGAACACGCCGAGCCGGGCCAGGTGGATGAAGCTGGCGACGGTATTGGGCGCCGCCGCGGGCAGCAGCTCGATCACGATCTTCGCGCCGTTTGCCATCTTTATCGTTGCAACAGGATCCTTCATCATTTCTCCTTTATCTGGACTACGATCTCGACCTCGACGGGAGTATCGAGCGGAAGTGAGCTCACTCCCACGGTGACCCTCGCGTGACGGCCCTTCCCGCCGAAGACCTCGACGAAGAAATCGGACGCGCCGTCTATCACTTTGGGTTGGGCGGTGAACTCGGGCGTGCAGTTGACATAGCCGGTGAGCTTGACGATCTGCGCGACTCTGTCAAGATCGCCGAGGAAGCTCTTGAGCGCGCAGGTGAGGTTGAAGGCGCCTTCTCTAGCGGCAGCCCTGCCCTCCTCGATGGAAAGGCCTTCCCCCAGCCTTCCCGTCATCGTGGCTTTCCCGCCTCTGACCGGGCCGGCGCCGGAAAGGAAGAGAAGGTCTCCCGCCTGCTGTACGGGAACGTAGTTGGCGATCGGGGCGACCGCCTCTTCCAGCTCGATGCCCAGCTCTTCAAGTCTCTTTTCGATAAGCATGGTATCCTCCTACATATATTCCTTCGGGCAGCGGGAGGCGATCTCAAGGAGCTTGTCCACGTCCTCTTCGGCGCAGTAGGAGCCCACCGAGAACTTGAGGAAGCTGGAATTGCTGAAGACCACGCCGCTGTTTTTGAAGTATTCGGCGGCGGCCTGCTGGTCCGCGAGCTTCAGCGCTATCGTGGCTCCGTGCTCCTTTTCGTTCCTGGGGCACACGAGAGTGTAGCCCAGGGCGGCGAGGCCGTCGTAGAGCTTCTCGTAAAGGCGGCAGACGTGGGGCCAGATGTTCTCGACGCCTACCTCCTCCAGACGGGTCACGCCCGCCAGCAGAGTGTAGATGCCGGGATTGTCGAGAGAGCTGTTCTCGAATTTCTTCGCGTTCTCAGCCTCCGCCACCGAGAGCTCCCACTTTTCCCTGTCGATGGAGAGCATGCGGTTCGCGCCCACGTAGAGGGGCTCGACGTCCTTCATGAGGTCCGCCCTCATCCAGGTGAAGGCTGTGCTCTCAACGGAGAGCATGCCCTTGTAGCCTCCGCAGGTTATGGCGGCCACGTTCCAGTCGGCGGCCTTCATGGGGATGATGCCCAGGGACTGTATCGCGTCGACGATGAGGAAGATGCCCCTCTCTTTGCAGAAGGCGCCCATGGTCTCAAGATCCAGCTTGTAGCCGTTGAGAGACTGGACGTGGCTGACCACCACCATCCTGGTATGCTCGTCGCAGGCGTCCATCAGGACCTGCGGGCTCATGTAAAGGCCGTCGACCGCGTGGGCTACTCTTACCTCGACGCCTCTGAGCCTCTTGGCGTTAAGGCAGGGCCAGAGGACGGAGGCGTGCTCGATATCGCAGCTGACCACATTGTCGCCGGGCCTGAAATGATAGCCCTGCATGATGTGGTTGATGCCTTCGTTGGTGTTCCTGGTGAAGCAGATGCCCTTTGGATCCACTCCTCCCAGCAGCTTCGCCAGCTTTTCGCGGCAGATGTCGGCCTTGTCGAAAAAGGTCTTCCTTCCCGGGCCGCCCCTTTCCATGTTGAGAGCGGCGTGCTCCCAGTCGTCGAAATACTCCTGCATCGCCTGCCGTCCGAACAGAGTCCCACCGTTATCGTAGGACGCGTCGAAATAAAGGCATTTTGAAGTCACCGGGACGTCGCGGCGTATGGCTTCGATCGCATTCATTGGCTAAACCTCCGTTTTGCCGGGATCTGATAAAACTCTTTCCCGTTCGGTACTCACATCGCATTATCCGGCTGCCGCAATGATCGCGGCAAAAAATATGCTTGCTATTGATTATACAATAACAAGCATGAACTGGCTATCTCAAGTCCGGGATAAAACGATATCGTTTTTCAGAGCAGCGAGCTCAGCGCCGCGAAGAGCCAGTGGGCCACAGTCCCGGCGAACAGGCCGCCGAGCGTATGGAAAGCGATGGCGTTGCCGGAATAACGGCTGTAGCCCAGGACGTCCATCATGCTCACGTGAGTGGAAAGATAACCGCTCCAGCACATGCAGATGGCGGTGAAGACGGCCAGGTCCTGGCAGCCGGCGGCGCCGCTCTCTATGAGGGGCATTATCATTCCCAAAGACGCTCCCGCGGAGCCGAGGGCCGTCACGGGGACGGAGATGCACTCGGCGCTGGTGAATCCGAAGAGGGGCCTTAAGATGAACAGCAGTTTCTCGCCCAGGCGGGGAAGGAGGCCTATCCCTTCATAGGCCGCTCCGGTGTAGCCCGCGTCGGGGGCGCCCTTCGAGAGCATCATCACGAAGGTGCAGATGACGACGACCCCGGGGATTATGCCAAGGCCCAGCTCGACGCCGTTCTTTCCTCCGCGCATGACGGCGTTGAATATCCTTATCAGGACCCCTCCGGGCCCTTTTTCCTCCTCCGCGGCGGCGGCCGGCGCGGAAGGCTTGACGCAGATATCGCCGGAGAGCCTTTTGCGCGTGAACCTGAGCATCAGCCTCGTGCTCAGGATGCTGCCCGCGACGGCGCCCAGGATCCCGCAGATCACAGCCAGCCCGGTCCCCTTTCCGACGATGCCGGAAAGGCCGAGCACATAGCTGGTGACGATCAGCCCCATGCCGAAAGAGGTGCCTATGTTAGTCAGGGCGGGTATCTGGTATTCCTTGAAGCAGCTCCTGTAATACTCGTCTTTGGCCAGGGCGAGTATCGCCGGATTGTCGGAAAGGTAGGTGGTGACCACGCCCAGGGCCGCGACGCCCGGGAGCCCGTAGACCGGGTACATCAGGGGGGAAAGGAGCCTGTTGAACAGGCGGACGACGCCGAATTCGGAGAGCAGGGCGGAAAAAGCTCCCATCAGCACAGTAATCGCCATCAGATAGAAGCAGGTATCCATGAGGAGCCTGTAGGCTGTATTCATCATGGTGTTGAGCATATTGCTCAGGCCCATGGGGACGGCGAAAACAGCCGTGACCGCGACGCAGGCGGCGATAAAGACCAGCGGCTGGATGATCTCGCTCTTCCCGCTGTTCTCCGCTCCCGCGGCTTTTTTCCTGTCCTTGATGGATGATCCGAAGGTCAATTCAGTATCCCCCTTTGATTTTCTGGTCGACATGAATTATACTATGGTCGGGTCAGTTGTAAATCTCAATTTACTTGTTTAAGATATGACATAAACTCATATCAGGAAAAGGAAATGTCGAACAGCAAATACGAAGCATTCGCCGCGGTCGCGTCTTTGGGGAGCTTCAGCAGAGCCGCCCAGAAGCTGGGCTATACCCAGTCCGGGGTGAGCCATCTGGTCAGGACCCTGGAGGATGAGCTGCAGCTGCAGCTCGTCGACAGGAGCAAGGCGGCCATCAGGCTGACGTCGGACGGAGAGAAGCTCCTTCCCCACATCCAGCAGCTGCTGGCCTCCGAGCAGGCTGTCCATTCGATGGTCACCGAGCTCAAGGGGCTCTCCGACGGGAAATTGAAGATAGGGAGCTTCTCTTCATTTACTATACACCTGCTTCCCGACCTGATCAGAGGCTTCAGCGAGCAGCACAGCGGGCTCGACATACACATCCTGGGCGGCGGCTACGCCAAGATCGAGAGCAGCCTTGAAGAGGGCGAGCTGGACTGCGCCGTCATCACGGAGCCCTCCAGGAGCTGCTTCAGCGTCACCCATCTGATGACGGACAGGATGATGGCGGTCATCCCCAACAAGAGGCCTGAGTTCCTAAAGAAGGACAGCATCGAACTGAGCGAACTGAGGGACGTCCCCTACGTCGTGCCTGCCGAGGGCACTAATTTCATCGCCGGAGAGCTGCTGAAAAGAGCGGGAGTGACTCCCGCCGTGAACATGGTGATGGACGACGATTTCGCCGCGATCGCCATGGTATCGATGAATTTCGGCTACACTATCCTACCCGAGCTGCTGCTCAAGAAAAAAAATATCGGCAACGCTACCGCGATCCCGATAAAAGACGCGGAAAGGAAGATCGGCATAGCGGTATACAAGGACCGCTACCTTTCGCCAGCCGCCCGCGCGTTCGTAAATTATGTGATAGAAGATTTCAAAAAGAATGATATTAAATGACCGGGGCCGCCTTATCCTTCCTCAAAGGAATCGATGAGGCGGTCTTTCTCTTCTTCATCGTATTCGAAGCGCTCAGACCAGGCGCGGGCGGTCTCGCAGAGAGCCTCAAAGCTCTTGTCCTCCTGCTCACGCCAGAGCCCTGTGACGGTCTTTAGAGAATGGCGGATGAAGCCGAGGCGCCCCTCGAGCCTTCCGTCGTAGAGGGCGTCGGCCAGGTGCCTGAAGATGAGATACTCGGCGAGCCTCGCCGCCATCGGGTCTTCGAGCATAGCGGCCTCTTTGAGCATCGACTCTCTGAGCTCCCACAGCCAGGCCTCGTCCTCCGGCAGCCGCGCCGGCAGGGCAGAGGGATCCGCGTCCCGCTCCTCCCGCCGCTCCGCGCCCGGCGAAGCCTTCAAAAGCAGTCCGCTCTCGTCGCACCCGCCCAGGTATACCAGCCTTAAGGGCTCCTTGCGCGAGAGCGTCAGGCGGGCCGCTTCTTCGCAGGAGAGCCCCAGGCCCACTTCGACCGCGCCCGTCCAGAAATTGCGGAAGCGCGGATGGTCGCGGCAGATATCGCAGAGGACGTCCTCGCCGTATGCGCATATCAGGGCGCAGAGCCCGTCCTCCTGCAGGTGGGGGCAGATATCCCCTTCCCTGAGGATGAAATGAGGGGTCCCCTCTTCGCTCACGCAGTCTATGCCGAGCCTTTTGAAGCGCTCCAAAGATACCGGGTCGATGTCTATCTCCCAGCCTTTGCAGCAGCTGTGGCGGCAGTCCGACGCGGAGCAGCGGAAGGCGGTATAATAGTCCGGCGCGAAGAGCGCCATCATTTTCCCTTTTCCGCCGGCGCCCGTCATCTTCCCCCGTATTTATAGCAGCAGGAAAGATGCCTGCCGCAGTTCACGCAGGGAAAGCCGCATTCCTCAAGGCTCTCGGGATCGCCCGAGACCCCGCGCCCCCGGCACTTTTCGAGGGCCGCCCTGAGCTTTTCGATCTCGGCTTCCTCCCCCTCCGCCTGAAAGACGCAGGCTCCCTCGGCCCCGTCTATCCCGCCCCTGCCTATGAGGACGGCGTCCACGTCCGCGAGGGCTTTTATCGCGTCGAGTTCGGTGAATATCCTGCCGTTTATGGGGATGAGGCCGCAGGCCATGCCGCGGGAAGAATCGACGCCCTTCCTGCGCGAGGCGATGACCGCGTCGTTCACGTTTCCGGGGGCGAATTTCTCAAGACCGGCGGCGATGATGACCTCGCAGCCTTCGGTGGCGATCACGGGCAGTATCTTTCCGAAGGAGCCTCCCCCTATGGTGCCGGCCAGCATGGCGGCGTTCCCACAGGCGTCGAATATATTGGCGCCCGTGATGACGACGTCGCCGGGCCCGAGGCCCGCAGCGGCCTCCCCGGGATCCTTATCTATGTTCTCGACCTTCCCTCCCCTCGCGAGCAGGGCGTGGGGAGCCTTGCTCAGGGTCTTCGACGTCACGGCGCCTCTTCGGGAGATCCTGCCGCTTATCCTCATCGGCGCGCCCAGCAGGACCTCGGAGACGCATGACACCGTGGTCCCGCCCTTAAGGAGCACACTGTGCTCCCTGAGAGCCTCTCTGACCTGAGGCAGGCTCCCGATCCCCAAGGCTATCAGCCACTTTCCTTCGCTGACTGTCAGCGTAAACTGGATGACGCTCATGTTCTGCCGTCCTTTCGCATCGACGTTCGCCACGCGTCCTTCGCTCTCGCGGCGCGGGCCGTCATTTCTCTGATATTTTAAGGATAACACAGAGCGGACGCCTTTGCCAAAATTACTTATCTCTTTTCCAGGCGCCCCTTATTGTGATATCATTATCTATCATAATATATACCCGCGCGTTTCAGGAGACCGATCTTGGATACATTGGAAGACATAGTCCTGCGCTTCGGCACGAGGGGCATGGACATTTTAAGAAAAGAGCTGCCCGCCGGCTACATCACCGAGGCCGCCCGGGCCCTGCTAGAAAAAGAAAAAGGGAACGTATTCATCGCCACCGGCTTTTACGTGAGCGGAGCCGCCGAGACCGACGGGCCTCCGGGGGCCTGGTCTTTGGCCATGGCCCTGAAGGACCTCGGTTATACGCCCTATATAGTGACCGACGACCTCTGCAAAGATGTTTTTGAAGAGTACGGCATCCCCGTCATCTACGCGGACACGGCCCTTTCGGAGGAGGAATGCGCGAAGCTCCTGGAGCGCTTAAGGCCTTCCTTCCTCATCTCGGTCGAGCGCTGCGGCGTCAACACCGAAGGCTTCTACGCCAACAGCCTGGGAAAGAGCATCGACCGCTGGACCGCGCCCCTTAGCCTGCTCTTCGAGGAGGCCGAAAGGCGGGGCATACTCACCGTGGGCATAGGCGACGGCGGCAACGAGATAGGCATGGGAAAGCTCAAGGACGTCATACGCGAAAAGCTGCACATCATGCCCTGCCGCACGTCCTGCGATCACCTGATACCGGCGACGACCTCCAACTGGGGAGCCTACGGCCTCGCGGCGGCCCTCGAGAAGCTCTCGGGCGTCCCCTGCCTTCGCGGCGCCGAAGAGACGGCCGCTGTTCTGCGCGCGATAGTCGCGAAGGGCTTCATCAACGCCGGCAGCCATACTCCCGAATTCGCCGTGGACGGCTTTCCGGGCAGCGTGGGCATGCAGATGATCGACGATCTGCGCGAGGCCGTAAAGACCGGATAAACTTAAGGATACAGCAAAGCGAACAAGGAGACTGCCATGGACATCAAGGACCTTACGCCGCTCGAAACGAGAAAGCTCATAAGGGAGGGGAAGATCACGGCTCCCACCTCGGGCCTCTGCCCCGGCTACGCCCAGGCCAATCTGGTCGTCCTGCCCAAAGAGCTCGCCTACGATTTTCTGCTCTTCACCCAGAGGAACCCCCGTCCCTGCCCCGTCCTGGAGGTCAGCGACGCCGGCTCCAGGACTTTAAGGTACATAGCGGAGGACTGCGACATCGCCAAAGACATACCGAGATACCGCGTCTACCGGAACGGCGTGCTCGCCGACGAGTGCGAAGACGTCGAAAAGTACTGGCGGGACGACCTGGTGAGCTTCCTCATCGGCTGCAGCTTCTCCTTCGAATCCGCCCTTCTGGAGGCGGGAGTGCCGGTAAGGCAGATCGAGGAAGGCCGCAATGTTCCCATGTACAAGACCGGCATCGCCTGCGCCCCGGCGGGAGCCTTCCACGGCAATATGGTCGTGAGCATGAGGCCCATGACCCCGGACCAGGCCATCAGGGCCTCCGTCATCACCGCCCAGATGCCCCGCGTGCACGGGGCCCCCATCCACATCGGGGATCCGGCCGCCATCGGCATAAAGGATCTTTATCATCCCGAATTCGGCGAGATGGTGACGATAAAGCCCGGCGAGGTGCCGGTGTTCTGGCCCTGCGGCGTCACGCCCCAGAACGTGGTCATGGATTCGAAGCCCGAGTTCGTCATCACCCACGCTCCCGGCCACATGCTCATAACAGACATAAAGAACGTCGATCTCAGGAACTGAAGACCGCCCCGGCCTTCGCGCCTATCCCCCGCCGCCTTTGACGTGATATGAAAAGGAAGAGCGATGCTCAAGCTCAACGAGATCGAAATCGCATATCCCCAAAGCCCCGCTCTCGTTTCTCTGGCGGAAAAGCTCAAAAGCGGCCTCGCTTCCTACCGCATACCCTCGTCCGTCGTGAAGAAGACGGGGATAAAGAGCCTGGCGGACGTGAAAGAGCCCTGGCTCATAGTTCTCTGCGCGCCCGAGACCCCCTCCTGCGGGGAGGTCACAGACCGCATACTCGAGTTCAGATCAAAAAGACTCTATGACCATATCCTGACCCTTCTCGTCAGCGGGGAGCCCGCCGAGAGCTTCCCCAAAGAACTGCTTTTTGAGACCCTGCCCGACGGCAGGGTCGTTTCGCGCGAGCCTCTCGCCGCCAATATCGCCGCGGAAAGCGAGCGGGAGAGCCTGAAGCTCCTGTCTGTCGAGAAGCTGCGCCTTCTCGCTCCCATACTGGGGGTCTCCTTCGACGAGCTCAGGAACCGCCGCCTGAGGAGCCGCCTGCGCGTCGCCGCCGCCCTCTCCGCGGTGGCGCTGATCGGCGCCGCGGTCTTCCTTTCCTACGCCCTTTCGCGTTGGAGGGTCATCTCCGCCCAAAATGAGGATCTGAGCCTCGAGCTTGCCCAGGCGGAGGAAGCCAGGGATCTCGCCCGGGAGCAGAGAGACGCCGCCCGCGAAGGATTCGCCGCCACGACGGCCATCAGGGCAAGGGACGCTCTTGACAGCGGCGACAGCGAGCTGGCGATGCTGCTCTGCCTCGAATTCCTGCCGGATTACGGCCTCTCGTCCGGGCTCCCGGAGATCCTCGAAGAGGCCCTGGACGGCCTCTGCCGGCAGGGCTACGTTCCCGTCACCTCCCTCAAGGAATACGTCAAGACCAGATATCAGAGGGGTCCTGACAAAGCGAAGGAGAGCGAAGAGGGCGCTTTCCCGCAGACGATCACGAGGCCCATGCCAGAAGGCTATGACAACGGCAGGGAGAGCTTCGAGCTCAAACTGAAGATAAGCTCCGAAGAATTCGGCTACGCCGTGTACCACGGGAGCTTCTACGCGAACAGGACCTCGGGCGATACCATCTACCGCGACCTGATCTGCTTCAGAGACGGCAGGCCGGAATACTACATGCCCGGCTCGCAGTTCGCCGGCAGGTGGCTCGACGCGTGCCTGATCCTTTACGACGGCAGCTTCATCGGCACGGAATACATCTATCCCGAATACAGCGCATTCCGCTACGATCCCTTCTGGGCGGAGTTCATCCCCTTCTATGACGAGCCCGAAGAAGGCGCTTTCGAAGCGGCGGAGCTGCCCGCGGATCCCGCCGCCTGCGAAGAGGCGGGGATATACGCCGGCGAAGCCCCCGGATCCCCCGCGGAAGGGACAGTGGCGGAGCACGCCATCGCCTGCGGCATAAAGACCTTCGAGGAGCCCGACGGCATGCCCGGCCTGATCATCGGCAGGACCAGGACCAACACGTCGTCGAACTACGGCCTCGACGACGAAGACGTGAAGATACATGTTTTTTCAAAGGGACCCTTCCGCTATCTCTACACGATCGAAGACGCCGTCGCCCTGTTCAGGCCGCATGACAGCGCCTTTTTCCTCGCGAACACGGGAAAGAAGCTGATGGTCTTTTCCGCCTCTCCTTTCAGATACCTTTATACACTTGAGGATAAGTTCACCCGCGAGCTGAGGGAAGATAACTATCAGATCCCCTTCTTCCCCGACGGCAGGGAATGGCTGTATGTAAAATGCGCTTCCGACGTCGGCAAGGCCGTCTACGATCTTGCCGCGGGCAGGCTCATCGCGGCCTTCGACGTGAAAGGCCAGACCTATAACTTTGAGATCGCGGCCGACGGCACGGTGCTGACCTCGGTAAACAACATGCCCGTGATCTGGGATCCCGCCTCAGATACCGTCATCAGGGAGATCGAGGGGGAAGAAGAGTCGCCTGAGCTCATGGGAGACATCGACGCGAAGGCGGGCAGAAGGAGCGCCGGCGCCGTGAGAGTGTACGACAGGGTCTATGTATACAGAGACGCTCCCGCGGAGGTCCCGGACAGCCTCGAAGAGCGGATCGCCCTCGCGAAGGAGCTTCTGAACGGCAGGGTCCTGACGAAGATGGAGCGGAAGACCTACGGCCTCACGCAGGAAGGAGGCGCCGAATGAGCGGATACCTGGCTTTCATAAGCTACCGCCATAAAGAGGAGAGCTCCGACGCTGCCCTGAGGCTGCGCAGGAGCCTTGAAGGCTGGCACCTGCCCAAAAGCTGCCCTCTTCCGAGGCGCCGCAGGGTCTTCAGGGACACCGACGAGCTGCCCACCAGCTCGGATCTCGGCACCGATATCGAAAAAGCCCTGGCGGACAGCCGGTGGCTGATAGCCCTCTGCTCCGAAGGATACGTCGCCTCCCGCTGGTGCAGGCGCGAGATAGAGCTCTTCATCGCTTCAGGAAGAAAAGACCGGATACTGCCCGTGCTGGTCTCGGGAAGCCCCGAGCTTTCGATACCGGAGGAGATAAGGGATCTTCCGCTGGCCGCCGACCTGAGAAAAGAGGATCCTTCCGCGGAGGATGGGCCTTCTACCTATGAGCGGGCCAAAGTCAGAGCCGCCGCGGCCGCCCTGCTCTCGCTCATGTCGGGCATGAGGGCGGACCGGATCGCCGCGGCCGAGAGGAACTTCCGCGCCGCCGCCGCGGGCGCCGCGGCCGCCTGCCTCGCCCTGGGCATGCTGGGCTTCGCTTCCTACGCCAATAAAACAGCCGAAAGGATAGAGGATAACAACGTCCTGATCGCGCAGGCCGCCGAAGAGACCGAAGAGGCCGAGCGCCAGGCCCTGGGGGAGCGCGACTCCGCCCTTCTCAGGCAGGCCGAATACATATCCGAGCAGGCCTGGAAGGCTCTGAACCTCGAGGACACCGACCGGGCCGTGGAGCTGGCCCTCAGCGCTCTTCCCGAAGACCTGCACGGTGATCTTCCCGTATCGGCGGAAGCCGCGGGAGCCCTCAGGACCGCTCTTTCGATGGAGCTCCCGCCCTCTTTCCATTATCTCTGCTCCGCGGAGACAGACTTCGGCATCAAGGGGTATTATCACTTCAAGGGGATAGACGACCGGATCTTCCTGACCGGAGACCGCATCGAGCCCTCCGAGTATTATATAGACTACAGCGGAAAGACCGGCGCCCTCGAGACCGTCTTCACGGAATCCCGCCGGAAGGCGGCGGAGGCGGGCTATACCAAGCTCCTCCACCGGCCCGGGAGCGATTCTCTGAGGAGGCATTATTACCTCGGCCCCGGAAAGCAGCTGTACAGCGAGCATTACCAGTACGAATATTATCTTACGGAATACACTCTGAACGGAGAGCCCTTCTGCCCGGCGGACGGCGTTCTGGATCCCGAATACGGATATATCGTCGCCTGGGAGGATGAGGGCGAAAGCCCCGTGACCGCTCTTTTCAAAAGCGACGAAGCGGAAGCGATCGCGGCGCTCGAGCTGTCCGGCCGTCCCAGGGACGTCAGCTTCTCCTCCAATGCGGGCTATTTCCTCGTCGCCGACGACAGCGGAACGGCGGCCGTATTCGACGTGAAGAAGGGAACGAAGCTCAAGACCGTGAGCGGCGGGGCGTCCGCCGTGTTCTACCTGTACAACAACGGCGAATATGCCTACATAGGCTTTGAGGACGGCCGGGTGACAGGGATCGACCTCGATACCTTCAAAGAGGACGTCAGCTTCACCTGCCCCTCCGCCGTCAGGCAGATCAGGGCTTTCAGGGACAGGAGCTGCCTGCTGGTGCGCTGCGACAGCGGAGTCTATCTCTATCATATGAAGACCGGCACCAGGCTGTGCGAGATCGGAGAAGGCGAGACGCCGAATTTCGCCATATTCAAAAACGACTCCGGCAACAGCGGAGCTGAGCTGGATGCCCTGCTCCTCATATATGACCGGCGCGTGGATCTGTACGCTCTTGACACCGACATCGACCGCTCGGTGACCGACTATCTTCCCCTGATCGCCGAGGGAGTGCCCAAGGGGCACGACATGACATATTCGCAGGACGGCAGAAGGATATACCAGCATACCGCTTACGGGGAGAGCCGGTATGCCGCGGGGAGCCTGATGCTCTTCTGCTGGGACGCCCGCACGGGAGCCCTGCTCTGGTCGTCCGCAAGCCCTTCTTTCTCATACAGCAGCAGCTTCAGCCTCGGCAGCGACGGAGCGAGCGTCTGGCGGGTCTATGAAGAGTGGGAAGGCCTGGGGATAGAAAAGCTGGACGGCCTCACCGGCAGGCAGCTACTGTATGAACATTTAGACGGCGATCACGGGCAGGCAATCGGCGGCATCCTTGAGAGCCCGGACAGAAGCGCCGCCGCTGTCAGCTTTCAGTACAGCAGCTCCAGTTCAAACAACCGCAGCACGGCCGTCATCATGTTCGACACGGCGACCGGCGGCTACCTCTGGCGGATGGACCTTGACGGCAGTTCGGCCGAGCTCAGGGCAAAGGGAGAAGAGGACGGCAGCTGGACCCTGCCGCTGCACCCTTCCGCTCAGGGAGAGGGGCTGATAAGCCCGAAGGAAAGGAAGGGCTTCGCGAAGATCATGTTCTCAAAGGACGGATCGCAGCTCTTCATGATCCAGAACGCGGAAAGAAAGGACAGTAAAAAGACCGGGGCCGTGATCGACCGGCTGGACGCGAAGAGCGGAGAGATACTGGACGAGCTGTTCTTTGAGTCCGCTACACAGAACATCACGCTCTGGGAGGAGGAAGAAGCCGCCCTCTTCATAGACGATCAGCCGGACGAGGTGAGCAAGGCGTCCTACAGCGTATACGAGAACGGTAAATGGACATATCCCAGATACGCCGGCAACCTGGCCCACGATCTGATAGAGCATACGGTCCGCGTATTCGATCTGGCGGGCTGGGGATGGTCGGCGCAGATCCCCTTCTCCTACATCAGGTCTCCCGAGGCCTACAACACCCCCCTGACGGCGGTCCGCCCCTTCGACGGCGGCATGGCCCTGTACTGGGAGACGGAGAACGGGGAGGAGGACGGCGAGGACTTCTGCCGCCGTCTCGAAAAGGACGGCAGCCTGGGACCGGTATTCGAAGCGGACAGCGAAGAGGGGCGCAGGCTGTGGGTCGGCAAAGACGACTATCTGATCTTCTGCGGCGAAGAGGCCTACCTCGAGGCTTCGAGGATCTCGCGCCTTTCGGACGGCTCGCTGATGTTGGCCGGCGTCTGGACCTCGACGCTCAGGGTGACCCAGAGCGGAGGCGGAACGCTGTTCGGCGAAGGGGACAGCTTGGACAGGGGCATCGCGGCGGCGAAGGACGGCTCCAGCGTCTGCGTGTTCAGCAGATACAGCAGCTCCGATAGGGCGCCCTTCCTGGTCCTGCCCTCGAGCCTCGACGATCTGGCCGCCAAGGGCAGACGGCGCATGGAGAAGAAGGAATAAAGCGTAAAAACGGCGGCATCCGCGGGGGAGGCCGCCGTTCAGTTTTAAAGATCAGAAGCCTGCGGAGCTGGGCATGTCATCCCAGGATCCCCAGATGCTCGAGCAGTATCCTGACTCCTATGAGCACCAGGACTGTTCCGCCCGCGATCTGGGCCTTCTGCTCGTAGCGTGAACCGAAGCGGTTGCCCGCCGCGACCCCGAGGAAGGAGAGGGCGAAGGTCGTGCAGCCGATGAGCAGGGCGGCGGGGACTATCCTCACGTCCTCGATGGCCAGGGCTATGCCCACAGCCAGGGCGTCTATGCTGGTCGCGACCGCCAGTATCAGCAGCTCCTTATGGTCGACCGGCAGCCTGTCGGACTTTTCCGCGCTCTCCGTCTCTTCGGGATGGAGAGCCTCCCATATCATCTTGCCTCCGATGTACGCCAAAAGCCCGAAGGCGACCCAGTGGTCGTAGCTCTCGATGGCCGACTTGAAATATGAGCCTCCGGCCCAGCCGATGACCGGCATCAGGGCCTGAAAGGCGCCGAAGTACAGGGCTATGATGACGGCGTAATGCCTGTCGATCTTCCTCATGGCCAGGCCCTTGCAGACCGCGACCGCGAAGGCGTCCATCGACAGGGCGACGCCCAGGAGCAGTATCTCGAAAAATCCCATTCTGTCCACCAAGAATCGATATGATGCTTCTAAAAATACCTGCATCGGAGGCCTTTGTCAAGGACTCCGCGGGAGGCCGAGGCTCCGCGCGAAAAGCAGTGAAAAATATCGTTTTTTCGTTTTTCCCCCGGTACTGCGGGCCATCCCCGCGGCCGGCGGAAAGGGAGGCCGAAAGGCCCGAAAAATTCTTCATTTCCTCACAATATTCCTATTGCACAAACCGAAACGTATAATATAGAATAAACCTTGCAATGAGCAAGTATAACTGAATCAGTCGGATGACTGGCTCGAGAGAGACCGCCGCTGGCGGCGCCGAAGGGGGAAAGCTTTCAGGCAAAAGGATCGGGTCACGACGACACTCCGAAGAGCACGGCCGACGATTATCCAAAGGCGCGTGCACCAAAGGTGCAACTTTCCTCTTTGACGGGGAAGGGAATCTCTCAGGTTTAGGACGGAGACGCGGATGACCCTCTGAAGGGGCTTATTCTGCGTCTTTTTATTATTCTTGCTGCCCGGCCGCAGACGCTGCCGGAAACCGTTTTGTAAACCGAAAGGAGTAAAAATGAGCGAACTCAAAAGAACACTGCTCTATCAGGCCCACGTAGACGCCGGCGCGACCATGGTCGATTTCGGCGGCTGGGACATGCCGGTACAGTATCCGACCGGCATCATCGCCGAGCACCTTTTCACCCGTCAGTACTGCAGCCTGTTCGACGTATCCCACATGGGACGCCTCTTCGTCAGCGGACCGCAGAGGCTCGAGTTCCTGCAGCACGTGCTGACCAGCGACGCCTCCGCCCTTGAGGTCGGCAAGGCCCAGTACAGCATGATCCCCGCCGAAGACGGCAGCGCCGTCGACGACGCCTATCTCTACAGGATCGAAGAAGAGAAGTTCATGCTCGTCATCAACGCCGGAAACATCGACAAGGACAAGGCCCATCTCCTGCCCATCGCCGAAGGCTTCGACGTCAAGGTCGAGGACATGAGCGGCTGCACCGGTTCCATCGCCGTCCAGGGCCCCACCAGCAAGGCCATGCTCGCAGGGCTGGAAGGCGGAGAAGCCATCAACGGCATGAAGAGGAACGATATCCTGCACTTCTGCCTTGAAGGCCACGAGATCATGATCTCCAGGACCGGCTATACCGGAGAGCCCCTGAGCTTTGAGACCTTCGCCAGGAACGACGACATCGTCTGGCTGTGGAACAGGCTCCTCGAGCTGGGCGCCAAGCCCGCCGGCCTCGGCGCCAGAGACACCCTGAGGATGGAAGCCTCCATGCCCCTCTACGGACATGAGATGGGCGTCGACGCCGAAGGAAAGCTCATGCCCATATTCGCCGTCTTCCTCGCCAAGTTCGCCGTGTCCTTCAATGAAGCCAAGGGCGATTTCATCGGCAAGGCCGCGCTCGCGAAGCAGCACGAAGCCTTCACGAAGATCCTCGAGGGCGATTATTCCCTCATCGCAGATCTTCCCAGAAGGATCCAGCCCGTCGCACTCCTCGACAGAGGCGTGCTGAGAGGCGGAATGCCCGTCTATAAGGACGGCAAGCAGGTCGGCTGGGTCACCAGCGGCACCATGATCCCCTATCACGTGCTCGAAGGCGAAGGCGCCGACATCAAGTTCACCGGCGAGACCGGCAAGCGCGCCATCGGCGCCGCCTACATGGACAGCGACATCGTCGCCGGCGACAAGATCGAGATCGACGTCAGAGGCAGGAAGCTGGCCGCCATGGTCACCAAGACCCACCTCAAGAACAACAAGCCGCCCTACGCGATCCCCGTGATCTGCAAGTAAGAGCAGGCGAACGAACAGTTGGATGACGGGAAGGGACGCGGGCCCGAAGACCTGGGTCTCTCCCCGTGAAATATCAAAAAGAACCTAAAAGAAACACAATCATAACGGAGGTACAAAAATGAATTTCCCCGCAGAACTCAAGTATACCAAGGATCATGAATGGGTGCTCATCGACGGCGACGTCGCCGTAGTCGGCATCAGCGATTTCGCTCAGGACGCTCTGGGCGACCTCGTATTCGTAAACCTGCCCGAAGTCGGTGACGAAGTGAACGCCGGCGAAGCCTTCGGCGACGTCGAGTCCGTCAAGGCCGTCAGCGACATCAACTCCCCCGTCAGCGGCACCGTCTGCGCCGTCAACGAGGCCGCGGCCGACTCCCCCGAGTCCCTCAACTCCGACCCCTACGGCACCTGGCTCATCAAGGTAGAGAACTTTACCGAAGCTGACGATCTGATGGACGCCGAAGCCTACAAGGCCTTCTGCGAAGCGGAGGCGTAAATGGGCAGCTACGTACCTTCCACCTTAGAGCAGCGTCAGGAGATGCTGCAGGCCATCGGCCTGAAGGACTTCTCCGAGCTGTATAAGGACGTGCCCAAGGACATGCTCATCAAGGACGGTCTCGACCTTCCCGAGGGCATGAGCGAGCTTCAGCTCCTCAAGACCATGGGCGCCATGGCAGCAAAGAACAAAGTATTCGGGACCGTCTTAAGGGGCGCAGGATCCTACGATCACTTCATCCCCTCCATCGTAAAGACCGTTCCCGCCAAGGAGGAGTTCCTCACCGCTTATACCCCCTATCAGGCGGAGATGAGCCAGGGAGTCCTTCAGTCCATCTTCGAGTATCAGACCATGATCTGCATGCTCACCGGCATGGACGTATCCAACGCTTCCGTCTATGACGGAGCCACCGCGGCAGCCGAATCCGTCGCGATGTGCAGGGGCCGCAAGAAGAACGTCTTCCTGATCTCCGGCGCCTCCCATCCCGACGTGATCAACACTGTCAGGACCTACTGCCTCGGCAACGGAGCGGAGCTCAAGGTCGTTCCCGCCAAGGACGGAAAGACCGACTGCGAAGCCCTCAAGTCGATGCTGAATGAAGAGGTCTGTGGCTTCTATCTGCAGCAGCCCAACTTCTTCGGCCAGCTCGAAGAGGCCGAAGAGCTCGGCGCGATGGTCCACGAGGCCGGCGCCCTCTACGTCATGGGCGTCAACCCCATCAGCCTCGGCATCATGAAGAGCCCCGCTGAGTGCGGAGCCGACATCGCCGTCGGCGAAGGCCAGCCCCTGGGACTGCCGATGTCCTACGGCGGGCCGTACCTCGGCTTCATGGCCACCACCGAGAAGAACATGAGAAAGCTCCCCGGCCGTATCGTCGGACAGACCGTCGACAGCAAGGGCGAGAGATGCTACGTCCTCTCCCTGCAGGCCCGCGAGCAGCATATCAGAAGAGAAAAGGCCAGCAGCAACATCTGCTCCAACGAGGCCCTCTGCGCTCTCACCGCTTCCGTCTACATGGCGGCCGTGGGACCCGACGGGCTCGCTGAAGTCGCCTCTCAGTGCGTCTCCAAGGCCCACTATCTGTGCAAAGAGCTCTGCGCCCTCGAAGGCGTCGACCTTGTCTTCAAGGGAGACTTCTTCCACGAATTCGTCACCACTCTGCCCAAGCAGGACGAGGTCCTCAAGGCTCTCGAAGACGCCGGCATCCTCGGCGGCCTCCCCGTTAGGGAAGGCGTGCTCTGGTGCGTCACCGAGAAGGCCTCCAAGGCTGAGCTCGACAAGGCTGTTGCCATCGTAAAGGAGGTGCTGGCATAATGAAGCTTTTATTCGAAAAGAGCGTCGAAGGACGCAAGAGCCAGCTGCTGGAAAAGTGCGACGTTGAATGCTTCGAGCTTCCCGCCAGGTTCAAGAGAGCCGAAAAGGCCGCTCTTCCCCAGCTCTCCGAGATCGATGTCGACCGTCACTACAGCGAGCTCAACACCAGGGTACACGGCGTCAACACCGGATTCTACCCCCTGGGCTCCTGCACCATGAAGTACAACCCCAGGGTCAACGAAGAGATCGCTGCCCTGCCCGGCTTCACCCAGGTACACCCCCTGGCTCCCGCTTACGCCACCGAAGGCTGCAGGGAAGTCATCGATACCGCCAAAAAGTATCTCTGCGAGATCTCCGGCATGGACGACATGACCTTCCAGCCCGCGGCAGGCGCTCACGGCGAGTTCACCGGCGACATGCTGATCAAGCAGTACCACATGTCCAGAGGCGATGACAAGAGAAAGAAGATCATCGTTCCCGACTCCGCCCACGGCACCAACCCCGCCACCGCGGCGATGTGCGGATACGAGATCGTCAATATCGCTTCCGATCCTTTCGGCTGCGTCGATCTTGAAGCCCTCAAGGCCGCTCTCGGCGACGATACCGCCGGCCTGATGCTGACCAACCCCAACACCGTCGGCATCTTTGACGAGAACATTCTGGAGATCACCCGCCTGGTCCA
>JAEEIC010000154.1 GCA_016281165.1 Bacillota bacterium
TCCGCCCTCTGGTGCGGCAAGCTGATGGAGGCGCTGAAAAAGGAAGAGCCGGACAGGCTCCTGCTGCTGGGGGACGTGCTCTACCACGGCCCCAGGAACGACCTGCCGGAGGAATACGCTCCCAAGAAGGTCATCGCCATGCTGAACGGCCTTGAGATCCCCGTCTACGGGATACGCGGCAACTGCGAGGCCGAGGTGGACCAGATGGTCCTGAACTTTCCCGTCATGGCCGAATACATGCTGCTGCCGGCCGGGGAGCGCATGATATTCGCGACCCACGGCCACGTGTACAACAAGGGCAAGCTGCCTCCCCTAAGGCAGGGCGACGTGCTGCTCTACGGCCACACCCACGTGCCCCTGTGCGAGGAGAACGGGGGCGTGCTCTGCTGCAATCCGGGCTCGGTCTCGATACCCAAAGAAGGCTCCGAGAGGTCGTACATGACGCTTGAGGACGGGGTCCTGCGCTGGAAGACTCTTGAAGGAAGGACCTATATGGAGCGCGAGCTCCGGCAGCCCTCCGCTTTTACCGCCATTTAAGAAGCCCGGCGCGGCCCCGCGCTTATCCGCGGTCCGCCGGCGCTCAGATCCGATATCGATCAGAAAGGGACGCGGCCATGAGAGTGAACGACAGATATGTTTCCTTCTATTATGAGAACGACAAAGATCTCGGCACGGTGGAGATAGACCCGCAGAAGACCGCCCTGCTCATCATCGACATGCAGCACGTCTTCGTGACGAGGCCCGAATACGGGGACAGCCCCGAAGAGCAGGCTGAGAAGGCTCGCTGGGAGCAGTTCTACAGGGCCATAGACGAGACCGTCCTGCCGAACAACATCAGGCTGCTCGAATATTTCCGGAAAAGAGGCCTCGACGTCTTCTTCGCCAAGATACAGGGAAGAAGAAAGGACGGAAGAGACCGCTCTCTCGACCAGAAGGCCAGCGGCTACAACGAGCTACTGCTTCCCCCGGGCGACCCCAGGGCCGAGATCCTGCCCGGGCTTGCCCCCAAAGAAGACGAGATCGTCGTCGTAAAGACCACCGACAGCGCCCTTACCGGCACCAATCTGCGCCTCACCCTCTTCAACATGGGCATAGACACCGTGGTGGTCACGGGAGTTTTGACCGACCAGTGCGTATCCGGCACCGTGAGGAGCCTCGCCGACGAGAGCTTTAAGGTCTGGCTCATCGAGGACGCCTGCCGCGCCGCGACAGAAGAGATACAGAGGAACGAGCTCACGATACTGAACAACATCTACTGCCACGTCATCACCACTGACGAGTGCATCGCGGCGATGGAGGAGCGCTGAAGCGCCCTTCCCGCCCGAAAAACGGAGATATTTAAAGAGGATGCCCGCCGGGGCATCCTCTTTTATCGCTGCTTTTAAGCCGGGGCCTATTCTATCGGTCCCATGGAAAGGGTCTTCTTGGGGCAGTTCTTTACGCACAGGCCGCACTGCACGCACTTCTCGCGGTCGATGGTCCAGCTCTTGGAGGGCCTGTCGACGGTGATGGCGCCGACCGGGCACTTTCTCGCGCAGAGACCGCAGTAGATGCAGTCGGGCCCCAGGATCACGCCTTCGGGCGCGGGCTCGGCGAAGCTCAGGACCTTCTTCGGGCACTTTTCTATGCACTTGCCGCACTGTACGCACTTCTCGTGGTCCACGGTCCAGGTCTTCGTCGCCCTGTCGACGGTGATGGCGTTCTGGGGGCAGTTCCTGGCGCAGAGGCCGCAGTATACGCAGCCCTCGCCGCAGCTGAGCTTTCCCTTGACCTTCTCTTTGAAGCGGGTGCCTGAGACTATCAGGTCCTTCGGGTCTTCGGCGAACATCAGGTAATCGTCGGTGAGGACGATGGCCTTCTCTTCGCAGAAATCCTGGCAGGTGCCGCAGAAGGTGCAGGAGGTGAGGTCGAAATGATAGGTGATCTCCTGCCCGCCCTCGACGTCTTTATATTCGCGGGTGATGGCGGCGGGAGAGCATACCTTGACGCACATGCCGCAGTTGACGCATTTTTCGGGATCGTAGCTTATGCGCCCCCTGTAATTGGGCTTGGCGGCGACGGGCTGGGCCGGGAAGTTCTCGGTGCTGGGCCTTGAGAACAGATTGGTCATGGCCTCCTTAATGAACGGGAACATCATTTGTTCATCGCCTCCCTCTTTGCCTTAAGTATCTCGGTGGCCCTGTATAGGCCGGCAACGACGGCTTCGGGCTTTACGGTGCAGCCCGCGATGGCCACGTCCACGTGGCAGAACTTCTCGATGGGAGCTTCCACCGAGTAGCTGCCCTTAAAGACGTTGCCGGACTGGGGGCAGGAGCCCAGGGTCACTATGCAGTAGGGCTTGGGGACCTGCTCGAGGGTCCTGAGCAGTCTCTCCTTGGACTGGCTGGTGACAGGCCCGCTCACGACCACGATGTCGGCGTGACGGGGGCTGCCGGCCAGCTTGAAGCCGAAGCGCTCTACGTCGTAGCGGGGGGTGAGGCAGGCTACCAGCTCTATGTCGCAGCCGTTGCAGGAACCGGTATTGACGTGGTAGAGCCAGGGCGATCTCTGCATGCTGTTTGCTATCGCTTTTTTGATCATCTTAAAACCTCCTAAAACCCGAGCCACACGAGGACCAGGCTGAGGGCCGAAAGGCCGGCGACGACGGTCCAGTAGAACTTGAAGAGGTGCTCGACCTTGAGTCTGGCGGTCACCGCGTGGACGGTGGTGATGCAGATCAGGGTCAGGGCTATGCACAGCAGGACCTGGATCAGGGCGTCCAGAGCGGTGACGCCGGTGGCGAGGCCGCCCAGGAAGAGAGCGCTGAAGAGGGTCGTCATGATGTACATCTTCATGGCCGTATTGAGCTTGAAGACCGCCAGGGGCGCGCCGCTGTACTCGATCAGCGGTCCCTCGAGGATCTCGGTCTCGGCCTCGGCCACGTCGAAGGGCTGGGTCCCGACCTCGGCGGGGATGACCAGCAGCATGGCGACGGCCGCGGGCATCAGGGCGACGCTTCCCAGGAGGGAACCGTTGGCCTGCTGATAGGCCGCGATCTCGGAGAGAGAGAAGCAGAGGCTGCTTCCCCCGACCTTTCTGGCCACGGCCAGCATTATGCAGATCAGGGGCAGCTCGTAGCTCATCACGGTGACCATCTCGCGGGAGATGCCTATGCCGGCGTAGGGATTGCCGGAGGAGCTGCCGCCCACGATGAGGGCGACGGCCGGTATGGTGAGGAGGTAGAGCAGGACTATGAGGTCGGCGCTGCCTTCAAAGGCTCTGTAGCCGAGCACGGGAAGGAAGAGGGCCGTGACCACCAGGGCCGAGAAGCCGACCACGGGGGCCGCTAAAAAGACCTTTCTGTTGGCGGCCTTGGGAACTATGGTCTCCTTTCCCAGAAGCTTCAGAAAATCGTAGAGGGGCTGGATGACGGGAGGCCCTACCCTCTTCTGCATCCTGGCCAGCACCTTTCTATCGAGTCCGGCGAGCAGCAGTCCCACAGCGCCGACGAAGAGGCAGCCGGGGAAGACGAGAATGTTAAATATGATCTTAAGATATTCCATTTTCATTCTCCTCCCTTAACGCACGAAGCCGAACATGAAGACGGTGACCAGAGCGGCCGCGGCGACCACGTAGAGGGCGTAATCGTTGACCCTGCCGGAGTGTATGTCGTCCATGACCTTGAAGTAGCCCTTCCAGTTCTTCTTGAAGCCCCAGAAGAGGTCGCTGCCGGAGACGTGCGAGGGCAGGCTCTTTTCACCGCTGAAGAAGGTCGCGTACTTGCCGTCGACGGCGTCCTCGGGCGCGGCGCTGATCTGCGCCCTGTCGCCCTTGCTGCCGATGATGGCCAGGCAGAAGGCGGCGAGAACGATCACGAAGAGCAGGAGCCAGAGCACCGGGTTCCAGAAGCTGAACCTGGGAGCGAAGGCGGGGATGTTGACCACGCCGGCTCCCGCGGCGTAGCCCTCGCCCATCATTTTGTCGATGTAGTCGGAAACGTTGAGCGTAGCGTTCGCGGCGGGCATGAGGAGCCACTTGCTCACCTGGTCGTAGAAGACGCCGGTGAGGACGCAGAGGCAGGACATGATCCACATGGGCAGTCTCATCAGCGCCGGGACCTCGCGCGTGTCCTCAAGAGCGGCGGGCAGCTGTCCGAAGAATACTGCCTGCGTGACCTTGATGAAAGAGGCCAGGGTCATGACCGAGACGACCACGGCGGCCACGGTCGCGAAAGCGTAGAAGATATTGCCGCTGGTCACGGCCTTTTCGTAGACCGCCTGATAGACCAGCCACTTGGAGGCGAAGCCGTTGAAGGGAGGCAGTCCCGAGATCGAGAAGGCTCCGATCAGGAAGCATATCGTGGTCTTGGGCATCTTCTTCGAGAGACCGCCCAGCCTGTCGAGGTTGGTGGTCCCGGTCGCGTAGAAGACGGCTCCCGCGCAGAGGAAGAGCAGGCCCTTGAAGAGGGTATGGTTCATGGCGTGGAAGAGACCGGCGGTGAGGCCCAGGGCGCTGCCCAGACCGGCCGCGGTGATGACGTAGCCTATCTGCGAGATGGAGTGGAAGGCAAGGAGCCTCTTGAAGTCATGCTGGGCCAGGGCCATGGTGACGCCCACGAACATGGTGATCACGCCGAAGATGACCATCAGCAGCTGCACGGACGACTTGTCCATCGCTCTGAAGATCATGTAGGTGAGCCTTATCATGCCGTAGACGCCGGCCTTGTTGACCATGCCCGAGAAGACCATGGAGATCGAGGCGGGCGCGGTGGTATAGGCGTCGGCGGCCGGGGTGTGGAAAGGCACGATGTAGGATTTTACCGCCAGACCGGTGAACATCAGGGCGAAGGCCATGACGGTCGAGGGCGTCAGCTTTCCGGCGAGTATGGAGGAGAGCTGGGCCATGTTGAGGGTGTGGCAGTTTCCGTAGAGTATGGCCACTCCGAAGAGGGTCATTGAGGAACCGAGGGAACCGATGACGAGGTATTTGAAGCCGGCTTCGACGCTGCCCGCCCTGTTGTTCCTGAAGGCCGCCAGGCCCACGGAGGTGAAGGTCATGATCTCGATCATGATGAACATGTTGAACACGTCGCCGGTCAGCACGAGGCCGAGGACCGAGCCCGAGAGCATGAGGAAGAGCACGTAGTAGAAGTCGAGGCTGCTGTCCCTCTCCATGTATCTGATCGAGTAGACGCAGGAGAGCAGGACCGTGAAGACGGTGATCAGGGCGAAGAAGAGGCCCAGAGCGTCGACTTCATAGCCTATGCCTATGGCGTAGCCCTCGACGGGGCTCCAGTTGCCCATCCAGTAGGAGATCACTTCTCCGTCGATGAGGACGGGCTTGATGAGAGCGCAGATCAGGCAGAAGGCGATGCCGCTCGAGAGCAGCGCGAGGAAGACTCTGACCGCCTGCGACTTTCTGCCGA
Organism: Bacillota bacterium; assembly: GCA_016281165.1. Classification (GTDB taxonomy): domain Bacteria; phylum Bacillota; class Clostridia; order Peptostreptococcales; family Anaerovoracaceae; genus RGIG2707. The sequence continues at coordinate 5,405 of JAEEIC010000154.1, forward strand.
ATACGACGGTGAGGAAGGCGCCCAGGAAAAGGGTCATCATCGCGATGACGGGAAAATGTATGTAGCTCATCATCCGCGCAGCCTCCTTATCTCGTCAGAATCCGCTGTATGGTACTGTTTGTAGAGCTTGATCACCAGCGAGAGGGCCATGGCGTCCACGCAGGCGCCGATGACTATGGAGGTGAGAGTCAGGGCCTGGGGCACGGGATCCACGAAGTAGGAGCCCCTGAAGAACTCGCTCATCTTGTAGATGGGAGCGGTGCCGCCCTCGTTGAAGCCGGTGCTCACGATGAAGAGGTTGATGCCGTAGTCGACTATGCTCATGCCGATGACGATCTTGATGAGGTGCTTCTTGCTCACGATCACGTAGAAGCCTAAGGCGATGAGCACGACGGAAGCGATGTAATTGACTATTATCATTCTTCTTCCACCTCCTCCTCCTCGTCATCGTCGCCCAGCAGGTAGAGCATGAGCAGGAGCAGGAAGCCTACGCCGGTCAGGACCTTGTAGCCGACGGCGAAGCTCATGAAGGTGACGGTGCCGGCGGAGATCAGGTCTCCGACCTTTCCTATGTCCGTGAACACGTTCTGGCAGAACCTGGCGCCCATGAAGAGACCGCAGGCGGCGAGCAGCACGTAGATGATGGCGCCCAGGGCCTCGTTGACCTCGAGCACTTCTCTGTTGATCATATTGGCGGTCGCCTTGTAGCCGTAGCCCAGGTAGAGCAGCAGGCAGGCAGACGCCACCATGACGCCGCCCTGGAAGCCTCCGCCCGGGGACACGGTGCCGAAGAGTATGACGTAAAGACCGAAGACCAGCGCGAAGGGCAGGATCATGTCGGCTCCGCTCTTCACGACGACGTTGGTCTCTTTGATGCCGTCCTTAAGCTTCATGGTCATCCTCCTTTCCCTTCTTCGAAACGCGCAGTATGGTGAAGGATCCGGCGATGGCGGCCAGCAGTATGAAGGACTCGCCTATGGTGTCGAAGCCTCTGTAGTCGAAGACGATGGCCGCGACGTTGTTGGCCGCGTGGGTCTTGTCGAGGTTGGTCTTGACTATGATGGAGGCCACGCCGTCCGCGTCGGAGGTGGTGTACTTGTAGGGATCGTTGTAGAGGTTCTCGACCTTTGTATCGGAGCCGTCGTAGGTTATGGCCACGTTCTCGTAGTCATAGCGCATGGCGGTGACGCCGGCGGCGAGGAGCACGAGGACCGAGAACAGGGCGATGAATCTCTTCATTTCTCTTCGTCCTCCTTCCTGGTGGTCTTCTTGATGGCGATGATGAACAGGGCCGTGGTGAGGACCGCTCCGACGGCAGCCTCGGAGATCGCGACGTCCGGGGCCTGCAGCAGTATGAATTCCAGAGCGATGAAGGCGCCGGTGACGCCCAGGGAGATGGCGCTGGCCAGGATCTTCTCGGAGAAGGCCGCGTACAGCGCGCTTATGACGGCTCCCGCCACGACCAGCGAATTAAGGATAAACATCTCGTTCATTCTTCCATATCCTCCTTATACTGATCGCAGGCCGCGTCTTCTATCATCTTGTTGCCGTGATGATAGGCGCCCTTGGCGATGGCGTGAGCGCTTATGGGGGTGGTCAGTATGTAGAACAGCCCCATGACGATGAGCTTGATGAGCATCTCGTAATTGTAGAGCACGAAGCCCGAGTAGAGGACTCCACCCGCGATGACGCCTATCATGCCGAAGGTGGTGATGTTGGTCGACGACTGCATCCTGCAGAAGGTGTCGGGCATGCGCAGCATGCCGACGACGCCGGCCAGGGCGAAGAAGGCGCTGAAGAATATCAGCGCGTATACTACGTAGATCATAATTTGCCCTCCAGATACTTTCCTATGAGGGTGGTGCCTATGAAGCCCAGGATGGCGGTGATGAGGGCTATGTCGAGGTAGATGCCTCTCCCGGAATAGAGGGCGAAGAGTATGAGGGCCATGTCGCACAGAACGTCGATGGCGTCGGCCACCACGGCCCTGTCGGCGGCGGTGGGACCTATGACCAGCCTCACGATAAGGACCATGGCCAGGACCACGAAGCAGATGGCGCAGTAAAGTAATATGCTCATTCCCATATCCTCCTTGCCCACTTCTCGAGACGCCCCTTGATGGCGGCTCCCGCTTCCTCGTGATCGGCGCTGTCCACGTGTATCCAGTGCACGTAGAAGTAATCCTTGTCTTCTTCCTTCACCGTGTTCATGATGATGGTGCCCGGGGTCAGGGTGATGGAGTCGGCGAGCATCGACTGCCCGTACTGCGACTTGAGCTCCACCGGGATCTTGACGATGCCGGGATTGATGGGAAGACCGGGCGAGAGCGCCCTTTTGGCCACGTCCCAGTTGGCCTTGAAGAGCTCCATCGGGAACACCCCGACGCAGTAGACCAGCAGCCAGAATATCCTGACCGGGTTGAAAAAGAACAGCGGTCTCTCATGGATGAAGAATCTCGCGCTGAACAGGGCCACTCCGACGCTGACCAGCGCTCCCGCGATGAGCACCTCCAGCGAAGGCTCGCCCTCTATCAGGCTGGCCAGTTCTCCGGTGAGCAGCAGCCAGAATATGAAGCATATGACCGCTGTCGCCGCTATGGCCGGTAAGCTTGCTTTCTTCAAAGTTTACCTCCCTATGATCTTTTGCAGCTCAACTGCTGAAAAATAACGTTCTATTCGACCTTAAGGCTGTCGACGTAATATTCACGTCCGCCGGTGATCCTGATGTCTTTTCCCCCGCAGGAGGGGCAGCCCCTGAGCCTTCTGTCGACCCGGCCCCTGTAGCCGCAGGAGCGGCATTCGAGCGCGGCCGGAACGGTCTCGGCGACTATCCTGGCGCCCTCGGCGATGGTGCCCTCGCTCAGCATCGAGAAGTACTCCTCGACGCACCCGGGGATGACTCCGGAGAGCTCGCCTATCTTGAGGCGTATCTCCAGTATCTTTTTTGCGCCGTTCTTCTCGGCTGCCGGCAGGGCGACCCGCATTATGCCCTCGGTGATGGCCAGCTCGTGCATCTTATCTGTCCATGCAGGAGAAGCAGGGGTCTATGCTGGCGATGATGAGGCCCGCGTCGGCGATGGAATTGCCCTTGAGCATGGTCGGCACGGTGGGAGCGTTCTTGAAGGTGGGCACGTGGATGCTCACGCGCTTGTTGGTCTCCCCTCCGTCGGTCACGACCTTGTAGCAGAGCTGGCCTCTGGGCGCCTCGTGGCGCACCATGTATTCGCCCGCCGGGATCTGGGGGATCCTGGTGCCGAGATTGATGGGTCCCTTGGGCAGATTGTCCAGGGCCTGGCGCAGTATCTTGATGCTCTCGTAGTTCTCCAGCACCCTGATGACGACTCTGGAGAAGACGTCGCAGCTCGGATAGACGACCTTCTTGAACTCGAAATCGTCGTAGCTGCTGTAGGGGGCGTCTATGCGCACGTCGACGGGCACGTTGGATGCTCTGGCCTGGGGGCCTACCGCGCCGATGCGTATCGCGTCCTCGGTGGTGAGCACGCCCACGCCCTGGGTCCTTAAGGCGACGGTCTTGTCGCTCAGGAGTATGTCGGTGAGCCTGTTCATCGACTCCTCGATCTTGTCGAGCATCCCGAGGATGTTCTTTCTGGTCTCGTCGCTGATGTCCCTTCTGGCTCCGCCTATGGTCACCATGCCGTAGTTCACGCGGTTGCCGGAGAGCTCCTCAAGGATATCCATGATGGCCTCGCGGTCGTCCCAGGTGTGCATGAAGAGGGAATCGTGGCCGATGATGTGCAGGGCGATGCCCAGCCACAGGTAGTGGGAGTGCAGTCTCTCCAGCTCGGCGGTGATGACTCTTATATACTGGCCTCTCTTGGGCACGTTCATCTTCGCGATGCTCTCCAGGGCCATGGCGTAGGCGAAGGCGTGGGAGTGGGAGCAGATGCCGCAGACCCTCTCCACCATGACCAGGGTCTGGATGAAGTTCTTCTGCTGGGCGAGCTTCTCTATGCCTCTGTGATTGTAGCCGATGAAGACCTCGGCCTTCTTGATCTCTTCGCCTTCGGTGTAGAGCCTGGCGTGCACCGGCTCCTCAAGAGCGGGATGATAAGGCCCTATGGGTACGATGTAGCTCATGTCTTATTCCTCCTCCCCCTTGACTTTCTTGATAAGCTTGTCCATGGGGGTGACCAGGATCTGGCCCTGACCCTCCATCATGGAATCGGGCATGAACAGCCTCTGGGAGGTATCGCAGCCCTCGAATACTATATCCATGAGCTCCATGATCTCGCGCTCGGGCCACTGGGCCGCGAGGTCGTAGATGTGGCTGATGCTGGGAAGGACGTTCTCCCCCTCCACGGTGTACGACATGATGGCCGGCCCCACCTCGTACTCGTACGAGACGCAGCCCCTGCCGTTCTCGTCGAGATAGGCGTGGATCATGGCGAGAGCGATGCCCTTCGCCCTCATCTGCTCCGCAACGGGTACGACTTCATCCTTCTTTATGGGGATCTTATTGTACTCCTGCACTTTTTACCTCCTGTATCAACATATCCTCGGAAGCTGCGCTCCGGCCAGCTTCGTCAGTATCCTGAACGTCCCCAGAGGAGTCTTCTCTATCACCCTCCCCGGATGGACATCGTCAACATATCCTATGACGGCGGCGTCTTCCCCGCCTTCGGTCCCTTTTAGCAGGGCCAGGGCCTCTTCTGCCCTCTCCGCCGATACCACCGCCAGCAGCTTGCCCTCGTTGGCGCAGTACAGAGGATCCAGTCCCAGTATATCACAGGCGGACCGCACCTGTGGGCGCACAGGCAAAGACTTTTCGTCCAAAACGACGGAATTTTTCGTATTTTCCGCGAATTCGCACAGAGTCGTGGCGACTCCGCCCCTCGTGGGGTCTCTTAAGACCTTAAGATCGGGCCCCAAAGAATAGAGAGCCTGAGCGAGTGCGCTTAGCGCCCTGCAGTCCGACTTGAGCTCCGCGCTCACAAGGAGGGGGCTGCGGGCCAGCATCACGGCCGTGCCGTGGTCTCCTACCGTGCCCGAGACCAGCACTTTGTCGCCCGGCCTGATATTTTTGGGCGAAAGGCCCGGGCAGGCCAGAAAGCCTATACCGGCGGTATTTATGAAGATCCCGTCGCCCTTTCCCCTTTCGACCACCTTGGTATCGCCGGTGGCGATGATGACGCCGGCCTCCTCGGCGGCCTTCGCGGCCGAGGCGATCACCCTCCTGAGGTCTTCGGCGGGAAGGCCTTCCTCGATGATGAGGGCGAGGCTCAGGTACTTCGGTATCCCTCCCTGCATGGCGATATCGTTCACCGTACCGCAGACGGCGAGCTTTCCGATGTCCCCGCCGGGGAAGAAATAGGGCGAGACCACGAAGCTGTCAGTGGAGAAGACCAGGTCTTCGGCGCCCTTCAGCACCGCCGCGTCGCCCAGCTCGTTAAGGACCGGGTTGCCCAGGGCGGGCAGTATGAGCTTTTCTATGAGGGATGAGGTCTTCTTGCCCCCGCTCCCGTGATCGAGGCTTATGATGTCTTCCATATGTCAGTTCCGGCCGTATTTATAGGCCGCGGCGCAGGAGCCCTCGGAGGAGACCATGCAGGGCCCCACCGGATCCTCGGGGACGCAGGTCCTGCCGAAGAGGGGGCAGGAGGAAGGCTCCGCCTTTCCCTGTATGACCTGCCCGCAGAGGCAGCCGGCAGGCTCCGGCACGTCTTTGAGCTCAAGGCCGAAGCGCTCCTTAGCGTCGAAGGCGGCGTATCCTTTTCTGAGCGAAAAGCCTCCGCCGGGTATGATCCCCATGCCCCTCATGAGGCAGTCCGAAGGCTCGAGCACCTCGTCCATGACCGCCAGGGCCAGGGGATTGCCGAAAGGCCTTACGGCCCTTGTATATTGATTCTCGAGCTCCGCCCTGCCCTCTCTTATCTGGGCGAGCAGCATGGAGCAGGAGCGTATTATGTCTTCGGGCTCGAAGCCGCTGACCACCGCCGGCAGACGCAGGTCTTCGGCGATGAAGCGGAAGGCTTCGGCTCCCGTTATGACCGCCACGTGTCCCGGGCAGAGGAAGCCGTCTATGTCGAAGTCCGGACCTGCGGCAAGGGCCCTCAGGGCCGGCTCCACCCTTTTGAGCAGGCAGAGGAGGGAAAAGTTTTCGATCCCCCGCTCTTTGGCCAGCTTCACCGCCATGGCCGTGCCGGGGGCCGTGGTCTCAAAGCCTATGCCCAGGAACACCACCTGCTTGTCCGGCTCGGCGCGGGCGATATCCAGAGCGTCCGCGGGAGAGAAGACTATCTCCGCCCTCGCGCCGCGGGAGATCCTCTTCGCGAGGCTGTCTCCCCTCTCGCTGCCGGGTATCCTCAGCATGTCGCCGTAGCAGCAGACTATCACGTCTTTTCTTTCGCTGAGCGAAAGGACCGCGTCGATCTCGCTCTGATCCGTCACGCAGACCGGGCAGCCGGGGCCCGAGATGAGCTTCACGTTATCAGGCAGCAGCTGCCTGATGCCGGCTCTGGCGATCGCCATGGTATGGGTCCCGCAGACCTCCATCAGCTTATACACGGAGCTTCCTGATCTCATCTTCGATCTCTTCCGCGGCCTTTATATCGGCCAGGGCCCGGGCCTCGTCGAGCCTTTCGATGGCGAAGCCCGCGTGTATGATCACGTATTCGCCGAGCCTGGGCTCCTTGATGAAGTCGAGCCGCACCCTGCGGCTGACCCCGTCCCTTTCGGCGACGCCGTCGTTCCCGTCTATATGTGTGAGCTTAAGAGGCACCGCGAGGCACATCTATATCTTTCCTTTCGCCGCGATGGCCAGCTGTCCGAAGGCCAGGCCCTCGTCGTTGGCCGAGACCCTGCTGTGGGTGAAGACCGCGAAGCCTTCTTTTTCAAGGGCTTCGGCGAGTCTTTTCAGCATGTACATGTTCTGAAAGCTCCCTCCCGAAAGGCAGACCCGGTCAAGGCCGCTGTCCTTTCTGATGAGGAGGCAGATCCTGAGGGCCGCGTCCGTCAGGGTGTTCATGAAGGCAGAAGCGATGAGGCTCTTTTCCCTTCCCCTGTCCAGGTCGCCGCAGACGGCGGCGAGCATGGGCCCGTATTCCAGA
>JAEEIC010000155.1 GCA_016281165.1 Bacillota bacterium
CAGGCCTCGATGTCCTCGTCGGGATAATATATCTTGAGCCAGTATTCCGCGTCCAGATTGACGGAGATCAGAGCCGCGCTCTTTTTGCCCTCGGGCCATTTTACTGTCTTAGCGTACATCTCAGTCCTCCTTCGCGTTCGCGATATAGTACTCGGCGATATCTTTGCAGGTCGCGCACCAGACGTCCCTGTTATCCGCCAGATACCTGCAGAAGTCCTCGAGCATCTGCGCTCTTCCCGGGTGTCCGCAGACCTGCGGATGGAAGGCGGCCGAGATGCTCTGGCCGAAGCGCACCGCGCCCTCGACCTCTCTGATGAACTTCCTGTAGATGTTGTCGTAGCAGGCTATTGGGTCCATATCGACCATGACCTGGGGCCAGGAGTTCATGACGCTCATCACGTAGTCGTCGAGCTCGTCGGGCTGGGCGATGTTGACCGCTCTGGTCTTGACGCCGTTCACGGTGAAGAATTCGAGCGGCTCGGGGTTGCAGCCGGGAGAATGATAAATGTAGCCTCCCTCGGTGTACATCCAAAGGAGCGTCTCGGGCAGGAGGCCGCCGGTGTGGCGGCTGCCGACGGCGCGGACTCCCGCCACCTTCTCGAAGACCTGCTGGGCCTTCTCCAGGTAGGCGAGCTGCTCGTCCTTAGTCTTGCCGTAGTCGGAGGTGTGGTCGTAACCGTGGTGCGAGAGCTCGTGGCCCTCCTTGAGTATCAGTTCGATCACCTTCGGATTCTCTTCGACTATGGTCGCGGGGACGAACCAGGTGGCCTTGATATCGTACTCCTTGAGGATGTCGAGTATCCTGTAGGCCGCAGCGTTGGGGCCGTAGGTCCCCACCGAGGGGCCCTTGAGGAACTTGTCTCCCCCCTTCATATGCCTTATCTTGTTGTACCAGATGGATCTGCCGTCCAGATCGAAGGCCATGTTGAAGGCGACTTTCGCGCCGTCAGGCCATGAAAAACTCATATGCTTCCTCCTTTATCCGCTGTTCTCTTTTTACCCAGGTAGCTGGCTACCACGCTCTCGTCTTTGGCGATCTCCGCGGCGGGACCGGATCTCACGACCCTGCCCTGCTCGAGCACGCTGGCGTGATGGGCGATGGCCAGAGCCTTGCGGGCGTTCTGCTCGACCAGCAGGACGGTGATGCCCTGCTCGTTGATGTGCTTTATGATGGACATGACCTCGTTGACCAGAAGAGGGGCGAGCCCCAGCGACGGTTCGTCGAGGAGCAGTATCTTCGGCTCCGCCATGAGGCCTCTGGCGATGGCGAGCATCTGCTGCTCGCCGCCCGAGAGGGTGCCGGCCCTCTGGTGCTTTCTCTCGTCGAGCCTGGGGAACATCTCGTAGGCCCTTTTGATGCCCGGTCCTCTGTCCTTCACCGTGAAGCCGCCGATGAGCAGGTTCTCCTCGACGGTGAGATTGTGGAATATCTGCCGCCCTTCGGGGACCAGGACGATGCCCTTCTTGACTATGAGGTGGGGAGCCGGGGGCAGGACCTCCCCGTCGAGGGTGATGCTGCCCTGCTGGGGCTTGTTGAGCCCCGTGATGCAGCTCATCATCGTCGATTTTCCGGCCCCGTTGGAACCGATGACGGCGTGTATGGTGCCGTCCTCGAGCTCAAGGTCCACGCCTCTTAAGGCCTGTATCCTGCCGTAGGCGAAATGAAGATCGTTTATCTTAAGCATCTTCCTCGGCCCTCCCCAGATACGCGTCGATGACGTCCTGATCGTTCTGCACCTCTTCGGCGCTGCCGGTCACGAGCATCTTTCCGAAGTTGATGGCGCTGATGGTCTCGCAGACGTCCATTATTACGTCCATGTGATGATCGATGACGACCACGGTAAGATCGAAGTCCTTTCTGATGTTCTTGATGATCTCGGAGAGCTGCGCGGACTCCTCTTCGTTCATGCCGGCGGCGGGCTCGTCCAGAAGTATGAGCCTGGCGCCGGTGGCGATCGCTCTCACGATCTCAAGGCGCCTCTGCTGCCCGTAGGGGAGCTTGCCGGCCTGAAGGTCCTTGAGCTCCAGAAGGCCTACTCTCTTCAGCAGGGCGAGGCAGTTCTCCTCGGCCTCCTTCTCCTGCTTCCTGAAGCCGGGCAGGTGCAGTATGCCTTCCCAAAACCCGTAGGTAAGGTTCTGCTGGTAGGCAGAGAGCACGTTGCTGTAGACCGTCATGTCCTGGAAGAGGCGTATGTTCTGGAAGGTCCTGGCGATTCCCAGCTTGGCGATCTCGTGCGGCTCCTTCCCGGTGATATCCTGCCCGAAGAAGCGTATGGTGCCGGAGGTGGGGGTATAGATGCCGGTGATCATGTTGAAGATCGTGGTCTTGCCCGCTCCGTTGGGGCCGATTATGCCGTAGATGGAACCTTCTTCGACTTGGATGTTTATGTCGTCCGCGGCGTGGAGGCCGCTGAAATGTTTGCTGACGTGCTCGAGCTCAAGGGCAAAGGGCTTACTCATTTTCGCTCTCCTCCTTTGCTTCCTTTTTCGCCGGGGCGGACTTGCCCGCGAGCTTCACCTTGACGAAGGCGAAGGCCTTTTTGATGTGGGCGAGGGTCAGCTCGTTGGTGCCGAAGAGCCCGGAAGGCTTGAAGATGATGGTGATGATGACCAGAAAGCCGTACA
>JAEEIC010000025.1 GCA_016281165.1 Bacillota bacterium
CGGTCTTCACCATCCCCATGTGCGAGGATCTCGCCATCACCCGCCAGCAGTTCAGCGTGTATTTCACGGTCGCGAGCGTGACTCAGGTCCTCGCCCTCATGACCATAGACAAGGTCTTCGATCGCTTCGGCCAGCTCAACACCATGAGGGCCGCCTCGATCGCCATGCCACTCGCCCTGCTGGGCATCTCAAGGGCTCGCAGCGTCTGGGTCTTCTACGCCTGCGGCGTGGTCCTGGGCTACGGAGTGGTCGCTTCGTCCTTTTATTCCATCGCCATCATCCTTTCCAGATGGTTCATAGACAAGAGAGGCAGCGCCATGGGCCTGGTCTTCATGAGCAGCCCCCTGGGCAGCATGGTCCTGGTGCCTCTCGCGACCCGCTGGGCGGAGGAGCTCGGCTGGAGGACGGCCGTCACCTTCCTCGCCGGCATCATGGCCTCCATCACCATGGTCATCACCTTCTTTCTGCTCAAAGAAAGACCGGAGGACATGGGGCTGGAGCCCTATGTGGAGGAAAAGACCGCGGGCTCAAGGCCCATAGACCCCGACCTCTTCTGGGGCTACACCAGGAAGGAAGCCCTGGCTCTCCTCAGCACCTGGCTCTTCATCATCGCCATCGTCGGCAATTACATGGCGGGCTCCTGCAGCAATTCCATGGTCCCCTATCTTCAGGACACGGGCTTCAGCGCCAAGGAGGCCGGGAACGTCCACGCGATCGGGCTCGGCGCCATCGCCCTCGCCCGCTATCTTGGCGGCAGGCTCTCCGACCGCTTCGGCTGCGTGAAGGTCATGAGGTTCAGCTGCGCTCTCACTCCCCTGATGATGCTCGGACTGGTGCTGGTCCCCCGCACCCGCCTGGCCGTGCCCGTGCTGATACTGGGCTTCGCCTCCTCGCAGATCATGGGAGCGGTGCTGATGCCCCTCCTGACGGGCAAGCTCTACGGCAGGCTCCACTACACCTCGATGTACGGCCTCTTCAACGCCTTCGGCGTCGCCATCGGCGCGACGGTCCCCCTGGCTTTGGGGACGGTCTGCACGAAGCTCGGCAGCTACCTGCCCGCCTTCAGGTTCATCCTCGGCGCCACGGTAGTCTCCTTCCTGATCGCCCAGGTCTTCATCGGCATGCAGCTGAAGAACCGCGAGAAGAAGATACGCGAGCAGGCCCCGGACAGGGCCGAACAGCTGCTCTCGTCGAAGATCTAGGAAGCGTCGTAGTTTCAGTAATTTTCAAAGCAGGACACGGGCTGAGAAGAAAAGCCCGGCGATAATAAAAAAACAGAGCCTCCGCTATCACGCAGCGGAGGCTCTTCGTTTCGTTTCAAGGCCGGCGGGCGGTCTAAAGCAGCGGGATGATGAGCTTTACCAGTATGGGATAGAAGGCGATGGTGCACACCATGCGGGTGATCTGCAGCACCGTAACGATGGCGGGATCGGCGCCGAAATCGGGAGCGACCAGGGCGGCCTCGGTGGCTCCTCCCGCGGAGGACGAGAGCATGGCCGTGGCGATGTCTATCCCGCAGCTGCGGCTGATGATCAGGGCTATGATCACATTGATCACGACGAAGCCGAGGACGATGAAGAGAGACGGCAGCATCACCAGCTTGAGGTTCTGCAGGGAATCGTCGGTCACCGTGACCCCGATGAGGGCCCCGCTCATCATCTGCGTGAAACGGCGCACCGCCTTGGGCATATAGAGCTTCCCGGTCGACAGGTTGACCGCGGCGGCGACTATCATGCTGACGACCAGCACCAGAGTCGAGAAATCAGCCAGCTTCGCCAGTATGTAGCCGGCCGTACCGCCCGCGAGCGCGACGGCGGAAGTGAAAAGTATACGCTTCTTTTTCGTCTCCCCGTCCGTCTCCCCGCTGTCAGCGGGCGCGTCCGAAGAGGCGGCCTCCTCCTGGCGCAGGCCCGCCCTGGTCGAGAGCACCTTTACGATGGGCATGGAGATGAAATATACGCTCAGCAGCCTCAGCACCTGTATCACCGCCACAACCGCGGCGTCCCCTCCCAGATCGAGGGTCATGAGGGTCATGTCCTGGATGCCGCCGGGCGCCACGCAGAAGAGCGAGGTCACCACGTCGAGCCCCGAAGTGTAATTGAGGATTATGCCCATGCCCATACAGAGGCAGATGATGACCACCACCAGTATCACGGTCGGTCTTACCAGAGTCGCGAGCTTTCTGACTGTCTTCCGCGTCACGGACATGCCGATGAAAAGACCCGCGACGGTCTTGGTCACGTTCTTGAGCCCCGTATACATGAACATATGGCCGGTCAGCACGCTAAGGACGCCGGTAAAGAGCAGAGCTCCGACCAGGGGCCCCGCGGGGACCTTGAGCTTCATGAAGAGGAAGCCTCCGCACAGAGCCACGGCCATCGTTATCAGGAACCAGATGAATTGCGGCATGATCTCGCTGCTCCTTACGTCAGTTCATTTCGGTCTGTAGCCCAGCTTCATGCGGAAGATCTGGGCCTCTTCGCTCTCGCCGAAGAGGTAGAAGGCTCTTTGCGCGCCGCTGTCGAGAGCGGCGGGATCGATGCTCCCGATGCCGACCTTCATCGGCACGCCCGGCAGCAGCTCGCTGCGGTATTCCATGGCGGCGAAGCAGGGAACGAAGCCCTCGATATCGCCGCCCAGCATGAGCTCCGCCATCTCGAAATACCTGGCGTTGTTCATGTGGCCGTTGCGGTCTATATATTCCGGGGGAAGGCTGAAATCGACGTGCCTTTCGGCCGCGGCCGGCCTCACCGGCCCCGCGTCCTTAAGTCCCCAGGGATCCTTGGGGCCGTTGAAGGCTTCAAAGCCGGGGGCGCCCGCGGCGGCCGTCCTTTTTACGACGTCTACCAGGGCCCAGCGGGAAGCGCAGAGAGCCAGAGGCTCCCCTTTCCCGTCAAAAAGTCTGAAATAGCGGGGAAATATCGCGTGGGCGGGCCTGCCTACGCAGGTCTCGAGCGTCAGTTCTTCGCCCTCTTCGGGCAGCCTTGCGATCTGCGCTTTATAGTTGGTCACGGCCCAGAAATATCCCCTCTCCTGCAGCTGGTCGGCGCTGCAGTCCAGAAGAGCCGAATGGTCTCCCGCTATATCCTGAAAGAGCGTGAAAAGAGAAGAGAGCCTGAGGAGCCCCTTCCCGTCTGTCATGCCCTTTTCCACTCTGTGTGTCTGAATGATACCGTAATTATCCATACATTTTTTCCTTTCGAATGGTCATTATACCATTTTATCGGCCCCGGCACAACGCCCGCGGAGCGCGGGAAGGCAAAGAGATACGGGCGGAACGCGCCAGGAAGCGGCGGCAGGGATATTTTGCCATTATTTTACAGGTATGTATTGACATTATTTACCTGCTATGCTATTCTTTAGTCACAACAAGGCGCGCCACCGAAAAGAAAGGATAGAAAAATGGTCTACGAACTTACTAACGAGACGTCCGCTCCGGCGGTCATGGAGACCCAGTCCGGATACGAGAGCAGCAGGGATCCCATCAGCTGCCGCATTATCGAGCACATAGGGACCCTGAGGACCAGCGCGAGCGGCTGGTCGAGAGAATTCAACGTCGTCGCCTGGAACGGCGGCAGGCCCAGGTTCGACATCAGAGACTGGTCCGAGGATCACAGCAAGATGTCGAAGGGCATCACCATGAGCGTGAACGAGCTCAAGCGCATCTACGAGTGGGTGAGCGAGAGAGGCACCGGCATCGACGAGGAAAGCGAGGTGCAGCAGGCGGAAGGATAGAGCTACATAATATACAGGCAAGCGGTACATCAAAAGGCCCGAAAGAACGGCAGAAGCGCCTCTTTCGGGCCTTTATACGCCTTTTAGACCCTTTTCCCGCCGCTCTAGCGCACCGGGATCTCCTTTCCCGGCCCGAAAAGATAGAGCACGGCCTCCTTCACGGGGATGCCGGTCACGGTCTCAAGGGCATAACGGTACTCGGCCAGCTGGGGCAGGTATTCCTTTCTCAGCCTCTCGAATTCCGCTTCCTCCGCCCCGGGATCGACGTAATTGCTCTTGTAATCGATGAGCACCCAGCTGCCGTCCTCGATGAAGCAGCAGTCGAGCGTGCCCTGGACGAGCAGCTCGCGGCCCTCGTAAAGGCGCTTCACGGTGAAGGGAGCCTCCTTCATGACCTCGGAGGAGGCCAGCACCCTCTTTCCGATCGGAGAGGAGAAGAAGGCGCTTATACGGCCGGGGTCGACGGACTCATATTCGGCCTGTGTGAGTATGGACGAGGCGACGAGCCTGCGCATGAACTGCCTCACCTCTTCGGGTGAATGACCGTCCTTCCTGAAGGGCAGGTGCTCCATCACGGTATGATAGGCGGTGCCCCTCGCCGCGGCGCCGGGCTTCTTTCCCGGGGCCATGAAGGCGGGAGGCCTGAAGCTTTCGGACAGGTCGGAGAAGACAGGCGCGCCCTCCTCCATCCTGGCCAGCTCCGCCAGCTGCGAGACGCTGAGCTTGCTCATGCCGGTCTTTTCCGCCCGCGGGACCTTGAAATCGAGCCTCTTCTCGATCTCGCCGGGCCCGATGGGAAGGCGGCTCTCGTCGACCGCGAAGCCCTGCTCAAGGCCTTTTCTCAATTCCTCCCTGCCCGCGTCCCGCGCAGCGGCAAGAGCGCTCTGTTCGCTGAAAAAGACGTTCGGGCCGCTGCCGAAGACCGGATAGAGCAGCGAGAGGAAATCCTTCTCGTAGTAGCCGTCGCCGGCGGAGGAAAGGCCGAGCCTTTCCCACTTGTTCCAAAGGTCTCTTCCCGCGGCGCAGAAATACAGCATGTCCTTCGCCCTGGTCGCCGCGACGTACAGCAGCCTGATCCTTTCGGCCCTTTCCTCGCCGCGGTCCTTTTCTTTCAGGAGCCGGTAGATGGAGGGCTTGTTCCTCATGCCCGTCTTCGGGTCCACGAGCACCGCGGCCGCGCCCAAGCCTTTATGAACAGCGAGCTTGGAGGCATTCCTGCCGCCCTTCTCCAAAGGCTCGGTCATGCCGCAGACAAGGACGAAGGGGAACTCCAGCCCCTTGCTCTTGTGTATGCTCATGATCCTCACCGCGTCGGAATCCTCGCTGAAGATCTCGGCCTCGCCCACGCTGACCTTTTCCCTGATGGCGTCGACGCGGGTGATGAAGCCGTAGAGGCCCGAGGCGCTCTCCTCCTCGAAGCTCTGGGCTTTATCGGCCAGGGCCCTGAGATTGGCCTGCCTCTGCAGACCGCCCGGAAGGGCGGAGCAGCAGTCCATGATGCCGCTGGCGCTAAGGAGCTCCCAGACGAAGCTCCCCAAAGGCTCGAAAGCGGCCTTTTTCTTCCAGAGAGCGAGCTTCTCAAGGAAATCTTCGCAGCGCAGCTTAAGAGCCCCGTCGCCGCCCTCGGCCGCGTAGAGCCCCAATGCCGAGCTGAAGGGACGCTTCTTCCTCTTTCCGAGCCCTCTGTCTCTTTCGTTGGAGAATATCCTGATGCGCGCCAGCTCGTCGGCGCTGAAGCCGAAGGCCGGAAAGTGCAGCACGCTGATCAGGGCGACGTCGTTCCTGCTGTTGTCGATGATACGCAGCAGATCCATGAAGATACCGACCTCAAGGGTATCGAAATACCCTTCGGTGCGGGCCAGGTACACCGGTATGCCCGCGGCGGAAAGAGTCTTGTAGAAGACCTCGCCCCTGTTCTTCACGACGGGCAGCAGCAAGGCCATATCGCGGTATCTGAGGGGCCTCTCCCGCTGCTCCCGGCTGTCGAATATGGGCTTTCCGAGCTTCGCCCTTATTATATCGACGGCCTGGAGGGCCTCCAGCTCCACCGCCTTGAGCTCGCGCAGCTCCTCGCCGGCGGCGCCGCGCCCTTCGTCCTCTTCGGCCGGCGCGTCCTCCTTCTTCGCCTGCGCCAGATACAGCCCGGGCTCGTACTGAAGGGGGCCCGTATAGGGCGCGCCCTCGTACAGAGCCGCGTCCTCGTCGTAGAGTATGCCGCAGCTCCCGGGGTTCATGATACGCGAGAAGAGCCTGTTGACCAGCCCTATGACCGCGGCCTTGCTCCTGAAGTTGGCGTTGAGGTCGATGACCCTGCCCTCTCTTTTGCCCGCTTTTATGTCTTTGTACCGCGCGAGGAAGAGCTCGGGCTCTGCCTGCCTGAACTTGTATATGCTTTGCTTGACGTCGCCGACCATGAAGACGCCGTCTTTGGGGGCGACGCGCGAGATGAGGCTCTCCTGCACCATGTTGCTGTCCTGATACTCGTCGATGAAGACGCAGGAGAAGCGCTGCCTGTACTCGGCGCTGACCTGCTCGTTTTTGAGTATCTTAAGGGCCATATGCTCCATGTCCGGGAAATCCATCAGGCCGCGGGAGAGCTTCTTCTGCGAGTATCTCCTCTCGTAATCCTCCGTGAGGCTGCAGAGTATCTTAAGGACAGGGAGCGAAGCCTCCTTCTCCCTTTCCAGAAGCTCCGCGCTGCAGCCGCTGAAGCCCTTCAGAAGGCCGGTAACTTCCTTCGCCGCTTCTCTTAAGGCCGTGACCTCGCTCTTCATGTGCTCCCAGGAGGGCTTTTCGGCTTTGGCGGCCGACATCCTCTCGTAAGAGATATCGGAGAGCCTGCTGAGGATATCCTCAAAGGGAGCGCTGTCCAGCTCATCGAGCAGGGCCCGCAGCTTGCCGGCGTCGGCCCTGTTCTTATCCGCCATGAGGAGAGCGGGCGCGAGCCCGACCCTTTCCGGCCCTTCTGTAAGGGCTGCCGCCGCCTTCTCGAAAAGCGAGGCGGCGAAGCTCAGGGATTTGCGGATCTTCTCTTTTATGATGGCGGCGAGGTCCTCGCTCTCAAGGAGCTTCCCCTCGCATAAGGCCTTCGTCCACTCGGAGGGCTCGGGGAGGCTGCGCAGGAAGGTGTAGAAGTCCTCTATCATCTTCCTTGCCTCATCGTCCCTTCTGGAGGTGGCGTAGCAGTCAAGAAAATATCTCAGCTCGGGATCGCCCGAGGAGAAGCGCTCCTCGAAGAGCTCGTCCATGGCCTCCTGCTTGAAGAGCTCGGCCCTGGCGTCGTCGCAGACCGCCAGATCCGGCTGCACCCCGATGACGTGATAATAGCGCCTTATGACCTCGATGGCGAAGCTGTGGAAGGTGGAGATATTGCAACTGCCCATGATGCTCAGCTGGTGGCGCAGGAAGCGCCTGTCTTCGGGCGCCAGGCCCTCCTGCTGCAGAGCCGCCCTGATCCTGCGGCCTATCTTTTCCTTCATCTCGGCCGCCGCCGCGTTGGTGAAGGTCACGATGAGCATGCGGTCGAGGCTCACGCGGTCGTCAAGTATCAGTCCCATGACCCTCTCGACCAGGACCGAGGTCTTGCCCGAGCCCGCCGCAGCCGAGACCAGCAGGGTCTCTCCCCTGCTGCTTATAGCGTCCGCTTGTCTTTCTGTCCAGGCCATGTCTTTTCCCTCCGTCGGCAGTGTTCTCCTAATTGTTGATTATATCATAATGAGGAGACTTTTTCGCCGCGTATGTGGGGAGAACGCGTCCCAGGCCCGGCAAACATCCCCTCAGGAACGGCCCGTCGCCGCGCGCGGGAAGGATATTCGTCCCCGAGAATAGGTTGACTGTAATTTGTTATCATTAAACCTTTCGTTGATATCAGCCTTTTGCCCGCCCGCCGAAACATGCCGCCGCAAATATTTCGGTCTTTGATCTTCCGTTCAAAATCCCGGCCTCAACGTTCTTTTTCGCTGGCTCTTTTCCGCTTTTATGGTATAATGAATTGTTTTGGAGGTAACACGATGAAAAGACCCGTAATGCTGCTGATCATGGACGGCTACGGACTGGCTCCCGCCGGCCCCGGCAATGCCGTCGAGACAGCGAAGAAACCTAATATAGACAGACTGTGGAGCATGTATCCCCATGCCACCCTCAACGCCAGCGGAGAATACGTCGGCCTGCCCGACGGCCAGATGGGCAACTCCGAGGTCGGCCACACCAATATGGGCGCCGGCCGCATCGTCTGGCAGGAGCTGAGCAAGATCACCAACGCGGTGAAGAACGGCAGCTTCTTCGAGAACGAGGAGCTGAAGGCCGCCATGCTGAGGGCGAAGGAGACCGGAAAGTCCCTGCACCTCATGGGCCTGCTCTCCGACGGAGGAGTGCATTCCCACCTCACCCACATCCTCGCCCTGCTCGACATGGCGAAGAAGCTGGGGCTCGAGAAGGTCTATCTGCACGCCATACTGGACGGAAGAGACGTGCCGCCCCGCTGCGCGGAAAAGTACATCACGGCTGTCGAGGAGCACATGAAGGAGATCGGCTGCGGCAGTATCGCCAGCGTCAGCGGCCGCTACTATTCCATGGACCGCGACAAGCGCTGGGAGAGGCTCGTCCTCGCCTACGACAACTATACCCTCGGCGAGGGAAGAAAGGCCGATTCCGCCCTGGGGCTCCTCGAGCTCGCGAGGCAGAACGACGAGAACGACGAGTTCGTGATCCCCGGCTGCGTCTGGAAGGACGGAAAGCCCGTCGCCCTCATCGGCGACGGCGACAGCATGATCTTCTACAATTTCAGGCCCGACAGGGCGAGAGAGATCACCAGGGCCCTTGTCGATCCCGACTTCGACGGCTTCGAGAGGAAGAAGCTCCCCAAAGACCTCAAATACGTCTGCTTCACCACCTACGACGCGACCATTCCCAACGTCTCCATCGCCTTCAAGCCCCAGAGCCTCGACAATATCCTGGGAGCCTGGGTGAGCGCCGCCGGAAAGACCCAGCTGCGCATCGCCGAGACCGAGAAGTACGCCCACGTGACCTTCTTCTTCAACGCCGGCAGGGAAGAGCCCTACGAGGGCGAGGAGCGCATACTGATCGCCTCTCCCAAGGTGCCGACCTACGATCTGCAGCCCGAGATGAGCGCCTATGAGGTCACCGACAAGGTGATCGAAAAGATCGGGGAAGGAAAGCAGGACATGATCATCATGAACCTGGCCAACTGCGACATGGTCGGGCACACCGGCGTCTTCGAGGCCGCCGTCAAGGCCGTCGAGGCCGTCGACACCTGCGTGGGACGCATATATGACGCCATGATCAAGGCGGGCGGACAGATGCTGATCACTGCCGATCACGGCAACGCCGACCAGATGCTGGACGACAGCGGCGCCGTCATGACCTCGCACTCCTGCAATCCCGTGCCCCTGATCCTGGTGAGCGATAAGCCTTACAAGCTCAGGGACGGAGGAGCGCTCTGCGACCTCGCTCCCAGCCTGCTGCAGCTCATGGGCATGGAAAAGCCCGCCGAGATGACGGGCGAGAGTCTGCTCGTATAGATCTTAAGGGACAGCCGGGACGCGGATCAGGAACGCTTCGCCGCGCTGCGCTCGGCCTGATGCAGGCCGTCGGCCGCGGCGGACATTATGCCTCCCGCGTAGCCGGCCCCTTCACCCGAAGGATAAAGACCTTCTATAACGCTTCCGTCGGACGCCAGGGCCCTGCCCTGCGCGTCCCTTTTTACGCGGAAGGGAGCGGAGCTCCTGGTCTCGGGAGCGGTCATGAGGGCGTCGGGGGAAGCGAAGCCTTTGAGCTTCCTGTCGAGCAGGGGCAGGGCTTCTCTGATCGAATCGCAGACGAAGCCGGGCAGGACCTTTCTGAGATCGGTCCTGACGACTCCGGGTCTGTAGGTGGGGAGCACCGGCTCAAGCCCGCTGAAGCCCGCCTCCGGCCTGCCGGACAGCCCGTCTTCCGCTTTATCATAGCTTGCCAGGAAGTCTCCCACGCTCTCGCAGGGAGCTTTGTAGTCTGAACCGGCCTGCTCGAAGGCCAGGCGCTCGTACCTCTCCTGCAGGGCGATCCCGCTCAGGGGATGCTCAGAGGGGAAATCCTCCGTCCTCACGTCGACCAGCAGGGCCGAATTGGCGTTCTCGCCCCCCCTGCTGCTGTTGCTCATGCCGTTGGTCACGATGCCGCCCTCTTCCGAGGCCGCGGCAATGACGTAGCCGCCGGGACACATGCAGAAGGTGTAGACTCCCCTGCCTTCGGCCGTCCTCACCGCCAGCTTGTAGTCGGCGGGGGGAAGCCCCAGCTCCCCGGCGGGAGCCCCGTACTGCGAGACGTCGATCAGCCTCTGGGGATGCTCGACGCGCACGCCCATGGAGAAGGGCTTCTGCTCCATCATCAGTCCCTGGTCATAGAGGGTCCTGACCGTGTTCCTCGCGCTGTGCCCGAGAGCCAGTATCACGGTGTCGGTCGCGATATATTCGTCCCCGTTCACCCAAAGGCCCGCCACGCGCCCTTCTTTTATGTCGAGCGAGGTCATCTCGCTCTCAAAGCGCGGCTCGCCTCCGAGCGATATTATCTTTTCCCTTATATTAACCACCACGCGGCGCAGGACGTCGGTGCCGATATGGGGCTTGCTCTTGTACATGATATCGGGGCTCGCGCCGGCGTCGACCAGGGTCTTCAGTATGAACTGCTGGGCCCTGTCTTTGGTCCCGGTGGTGAGCTTTCCGTCCGAAAATGTCCCTGCCCCGCCCTCTCCGAACTGCACGTTGGTGAGAGGCGAAAGGCGGCCGCTCGCGAAAAAGCGCTCCGACAAGGCCACGCGTTTTTCCATCGAAGAGCCTCTCTCCAGTATTATGGGACGGGCGCCGTACATAGCGAGGACCAGGCCCGCGAACATGCCGCAGGGACCGAAGCCGCAGACTACGGGCCGCTCCTCAAAGGCCCTTTCCGCCGGTCTGAGTGCATATCCCTCGTCCGAAACGACGCCTGCCTTTACCTTGTTCGCCGAAGCGGCGGCCAGAAGCTCCCCGTCGGAGAGCTCCGATACGAGATCGAGGCTGAAGACCCTGAAGATATCGGGCTTTTCCCTGGCGTCGAGAGATTCCTTCGCGATCCTTACGGCGCTGACCGAGCCTGCCGCCAGGCCCAGGCGCCTTTCGACCCTGGCGATAAGCCTGCTCTCGGGCTGCCCGGCCCTGAGCTTTATCTCGTGCACTCTTACCATTACGCTTTGACCCTCCCCGCCGCGGCGGCGCCGGCCGACCTTCCCGAGGCGAAGGCCCAGGTGAGATTGTAGCCCCCGCAGGGACCGTCTATATCGAGTATCTCTCCGCAGAGGAAGAGCCCCGGGACCTTTTTCGCTTCCAGGGTAAAGGGATCCACCTCTTCGAGGCTCACGCCCCCGGCGGTGACCTGGGCGTCCTTCCAGCCCCTGGCGCCGGTGACGGTGAAAGAGAGCTCCTTGCAGAGGACGGCCAGCTTTTCGATGAGATCTATGCTGAGCTCGCCGCAGACCCGCTCCGAAGAGACGCCGCAGCGGCCGAGTATGTACGTTCCCAGCTTCGAGGGCAGAAGGCCCAGGAAGAGCATGCCGCAGGGCTCCTTTGAGGATCTTACCCTGCGCTCCAGAAGCATCTCCCTCAGCCTCACCTCGCTGTATTCCTCGAGCAGGTCGAGCTCCGCCCGGTAGGAGCAGCCCTCGTATATCCGGTAGAACCTGCTGATATTGAAGGTGCAGATGCCCGAAAGGCCGTCGGCGGTGAACTGTATCTCGCCGCTGTCCTCTCCCGCCACGGTGGAAGCGCCCCCGCCGCAGTCGACGAGGCTGATCCTGCCCGGGGCCCTGACCCCGGCGAGAGCGCTCATGTCTTCTGCGCAGACGAGCTTCGTCAAGGCCGGGAAAGGCTTTACTACCTTAAGACCGAAAGACGACGCGATGCGGTAGCCGTCGCCGGTGCAGCCGTACTGTATGCCGGCCTTGCCCCCGCAGGCCAGGATGAGGGAGGAACTGAGGAGCCTGCGCCCGTCGGCGGACGTCAGCACGAAGCCCTCGTCTGTCTTCACCGCGCTCCTGAGCTCAAAGCCGCAGATCGTCCTCACGCCCAGCCTCGCGGCCTCGCTCACTAAAGCGGTCACGACCGAGGAAGCCTGCCGGCTCCTGGGATAGAGCCTGCCGTCCTCCTCCTCAAAGGGTTCGATGCTCATGCTTTTGAACAGCCTGATGAGGTCCTCCGCCGCGCCTTCGTATATCTGGGCCCTCGCGGCCGCTGAGAGGCTGTCCGGATCCTCGGCGGAATAGTATGACGAGGGAAGGACCGTACGGTTGAGATAGTTGCACCTTCCGTTCCCCGTCGCGTAGAGCTTGAGAGCGGGCTCGCCGCCCTTCTCGAGCGCGACGATCTTCGCCGCGGGATATTCTCTTGCCGCGCAGACCGCGGCCATGAGGCCCGAGGCCCCCGCCCCCGCGACGGCGATATCAAATACCGATGAAAACATCTGCTCCTCCCTGAAAATGCTCGTTACGAGATAAAGATACCACAGCCGGAGCCTTAAATCAAAAAACTGTGAAGAAGAGCGCTTTTATTCCCGGAATATGATATAATACCTTGTCACGGAAGCGGCCGGGATCCGCCCGGCCTTTTCGCCGCCCTACCCATCGCGGCAGATACGAAAGAACGATATATGCGCATACTTACCGTCATCTCAGGCATCATATATGTAGTGACCGGAGCCCTCTGCTTCGTGTTCATCAGCTACAGCTTCGCCAGCCTCGCCTTCCCCGCGGGGCTTCTTCTGGTGCTCGCGGGCCTTTGCACCGCCGGAGCCTTCGTCGCCTCGGGCAAGCGCTACCGTCTGCCCGACACCGTCCTCGTGGAAGGCCTGGTCGATATAATGTTCGGCTTCGCCGTCCTCAACAACCAGGTCAGCGACGCCATGCTCTCCATGTTCTTCGGCAGCTTCACCTGCATCGCCGGAGCGACCCGCCTCACCCAGGCCATAGACGTCAGCAGGTACCGTCCCGCCGACTGGGCCAGGGTGATGCCCCTTTCCATCGTCACCGCCATACTGGGCGTGATCATGATGATGCCCAGGCTCTCGCTGGCCACCCCCACCATGATCATGGTCGGCGCCTCCTTCATCATCAACGGCTTCTCGATGCTGGTCTATTCGATGTACATGGAGAAGAGGACCGCCACTCAAAAGGAAGAGGAGGCCCGGGCCCGCACCATGGCCAAGAAGGCCGATCAGGAGGCGAAGAAGGAGCAGAGAGACAGGCTGCGCAGGCTCTCCAAGTCCGAAAGGGACAAGGCCGTGGCCGAGATCAAGAAAGAGAAGAAGGAAGCCAAGCAGGCGAGAAAGGAAGCCAGGCAGCTCGAGATCGAGCTGGCCAGAGCCTCCAGAAGGACGCAGCCCGACGACACAAAATCCATCACCAAGGACGAGGCCGAGGAGATCAAGCGCATCGCCGACAAGCTGGGCTTTTCGGACGAGAACGTGATACAGGCCGCGGTCGAAAAGAAGCTGCCCGCCAAAGAGGAGGCCGCGAAATGGCCCTCCTGGCAGAAGCCCGTCGATATACCGAGCCTTCGCAGCGCGGTGCTCATAGACGACGATCCCGAAGAAGAGGCAGCCCCCGTGCTGCCCGAGCTCGCCGCCGTCAATCTCGACGAGCTCGAGAAGAGCGAGATAGACGTGGGCTTTGAGAGCCCCAGCTTAAGAGAGGTCGAGCTCGTCTCGGAGAACGCCGGGGCCGTGGACAGGAAGTCCATCATCGAAGACCTCGAAAAGCCTCTCGAAAAGAAGGATGATTTCAGCGACTATGTGCCCCTCAAGCTCGAAGAGCTCATAGGAGAAGAGCTGCCGAAGACCCGCGCGCAGGAGGACGACGAGCGCTTCACCCGCCGCATGTCCTTCACCTGGGGAGCCGAGCCCTACTCGGCGGAGGAGCTCGAAAAGGAAAAGAGCAAAAAAGAAGGAAGCGAAGAATAGATAAAGCGGCGCAGACGAACGTCCCGGACCCTTAAGGATCCGGGACGTTTTTATTCGTTTCGCGCTTTTTCGCGCTGTCTTTTCAGAGCTTAAAGGTATTCCCTGAGGCTCTTCAGGGTCCTGTCCCTGAAGCCGCGGACAGTATCGGCGTGCACGAGGGACGAGAGCAGGGCTTCCTCCATGGCCTCGGTGCCGGCTTCGAAGATCAGGGACATACAGTCTTCGGCCAGCATCTTTATATCCAGCGCCGCGCTCTCCGGCGCGTGAGGTATCCTGTTCGCCGTGGAGAAGGCGACGGCGACGTCGCCGCTGCCGTTGCCCGAATACGAGCCTGTCCTGGCCAGGGCGTGGGCGCTCCTTGAGGCGAGCCTTCTGAGCTGGCGGTCGCTGAGCGGGGCGTCGGTCGCGATCACGATGATGCAGGAGCCCTTGTCCTCCTCCGCCTGCTTCGATATGCGGCGGCCGATCTTATCGCCCGCGACGGTGAGGTCCCTCATGGAACCGTAATTGGTCATGGTGAGAGCCCCGATAGTATAGGTCTCGTCTCCTATGGGGCAGAGCCTGGAGGCCGAGCCTATGCCGCCCTTAAGGCCCATCATCTTCATGCCCGTGCCGCCGCCCACGGCGCCCTCCGCGAAATCCGCGGACGCGTTCCCGATGGCGGCGAAAACGTCCTCCTCGCTCACGTGCAGGCCCCTGATATCGTTGAGGAAACCGTCGTTGCACTCGGTGACCAGGCAGTTGACGGTGCCGGTGGTATCCCCTATCTCCGGGCACTGCGAGAGCATGTATCTCACGGCGCCGGTGAGGACGGTCCCCACCGAGAGCGTGTTGGTCATGAATATGGGGCTCTCGAGCGTCCCCAGCTCCTCGATCTGGACGAGCCCCGCGGTCTTGCCGAAGCCGTTGATCACGGCGGAGCCCGCGAAGAGCTTCTCCCTGAATATATTGCCGGTATGCGGCATGATGACGGTGACGCCGGTGTTCACGCTGCCGTCTGCGCTCTTTTTCGTGCAGTGCCCGACGGTGACGCCCGCGACGTCGCTTATGAGGTCTCTTTTGCCGGGCTCAAAGCGGTGATCCAGCTCGATCCCGCAGCCTTTATACAGTCCCATCCTGTCCTCCCTGCTGTTCTTATCTTTTACGCTCCGTCATCTCTTCATGAGCCAGAGGCCCGCCAGGCAGACCCCCACGCCCGCGATCTTGGTGAGGCTGAGCTCTTCACCGAAGAGGAACTTCCCGATGAAGAGGAGGGCCACGGCGAAGATGGCGCTCTCGAACATGTAGCCGGTGTTGATGTTCCAGCCGGCCCTGTACATGTAGATGCAGCCGACCTCAAGGCCGACTATGGCGACGCCCAGCACGAAGCTGGTCCAGTTCACGCCGGAATACTCCCTTACGAGAGAGGAAGGCCCGGCGCCCCTGTTGAGCGCGAAATACATGATCAGGGCGGTCACGGCGCCGACGGCGTAGGTCACGGTGAGAGACGCCATCGGGTCCAGCGCCTGCGGGACCTGCTTGGAACAGATGTGATAGCATATATTGGACAGCACTATCAGCGCTATCGGCCAGTACATTTCGAACATGAAGACCTCCGGTATCGGTTTGCCTAAAGATTATATATGATAAGGCGGTCCATTTAAAGAAGAACTTTATCAGGCGAAGGGCCGGCGCCGCGCGCGAAAAGATGTCCGGACCCTTTCCGCCGGCGCCGGGATGATGTATAATAGTTAAGTTATATCATTTCTTACAGCTGTCATTCGGAGGCACGCGATGGACCGCAGCGATATCATAATCAAAACAAGCATCAAAGGCATCATAGTGAATGTGGTGCTCTCGGCCTTCAAGGCTGTCGTCGGAGCCGCCGCCGGTTCCATCGCCATCATACTGGACGCGGTCAACAACCTGACCGACGCCCTCTCCTCTGTCATCACCATAGTGGGCACGAAGCTCTCCGGCAGGGCGCCCGACAAGAAGCACCCCCACGGCTACGGCCGCATAGAGTATTTCACCTCCGTCATCATCGCCTCGATAGTGCTGGCCGCCGGCGTCACCGCCGCGAAGGAATCGGTGATGAAGATCATCGATCCGGGCGAGGTCGACTACTCGGTGCTCTCTCTCGTCATCGTCGCGGTCGCCGTGGCGGTCAAGTTCTTCTTCGGAAGATACGTGAAATCAGTCGGGAAGAAAGTGGATTCGGGGAGCCTCATCGCCTCCGGCGAAGACGCCTTCATGGATTCGATACTGTCGCTGGCGACCCTGGCCGCCGCCCTGGCGAACTACATCTGGGGCTTCAAGCTCGAAGGCGTACTGGGCGTGATCATCGCCGGCTTCATCATCAAGGCGGCCATCGGTATGCTCAAAGAGACCGCCGACACCCTGCTGGGCGAGAGAGCCGACGACGAGCTGGTGGCGAAGCTCAAGGAGCATATCGCCTCCTTCGACGAGGTACAGGGCGTGTATGACATGGATCTGCACGATTACGGCCCGGCGAAGACCGTGGGCTCCGTGCACATACAGGTGCGCGACGGCATGACGGCCGAGGAGATACACATCCTCACCCGCCGCATCGAGTACTCCGTCTACGAGCTCTTCCATATCATCATCACCATGGGCATATACGCGGCCAACGACAGCGGCAGCGCGGGCGGGATCAGGAGCTTCCTCGAAGAGCTGGTGAAGAGATACGACAGCATACTCGAGATGCACGGCTTCTACGTGGACGAGAAGACCGCCACCGTCTATTTCGACCTCATCTTCGATTTCGAAGAAAAAGAAAAGTACCGCATCCTGAAGGAGATGACCGCGGCGCTCACGGAGCGCTTCCCTGGCTACGTCTTCAGCCCCATCCTCGATTCCGACATCAGCGGCTAGAGGAAAAGCGTCATGCCGAGGGTCACGGACGACAGCCTCATATACGAGATACTGTCCGCGGTCGGGGAGATCCCGAGGGGCCGGGTCGCCTCCTACGGGCAGATCGCCCGCCTCATCGGCCGGGAGCGCAACGCCCGCCTGGTGGGCAGGGTCCTCTCGATGGCGGAGCTTTACGGCGACTTCCCCTGCCACCGGGTGGTGAAC
>JAEEIC010000156.1 GCA_016281165.1 Bacillota bacterium
GGAAGGCTCCTGGTCTCCCAGACCGAGTCGTTCTTCGCCGGCAGCGAAGAAGCCCTGGCGGAAAAGGAAAAGAAAAAGGAAGAGCTGGAGAAAAAGCTCGCCGAGAGCGAGCTCAGGAAAAAGGCTCTCAGCGAAAAGAGCGACGAGTCCGAAGACGAGAGAAGGGAGCTCGACAGCCGCATATACGAGAGCCAGATGGAAAAGCACGAGGCCGATCTGAGGCTGGCGCGCTTCGAGGCCCAGACCGACGCGTACAAAGACAAGCTCTACGACGAGTTCGCCCTCACCTACGCCCAGGCCTTCGAGCTGGCCGACGCGGATTTCGTCATGAGCAGGGGCGTCAGGGAATCCAGGGAGTACAGAGATCGCATCAGGGAACTTGGAGAGGTCAGCGTCAAGGCGATCGAGGAATACAGGGAAGTCAAGGAAAGATACGATTTCCTCTCCGCGCAGAAGGCGGATCTTGAGCAGGCCATAGACGAGCTCAACACGGTCATAAGAGATACCGACAGTCTCATCAAGGCCCGCTTCAAGGAGAGCTTCGACAGCGTGGTCGAGAACTTCGAGCTCTGCTTCAAAGAGCTCTTCAAAGGCGGCAGCGCCCGCCTGGGGCTGGAGGATCCGGAGCATCCCATGGAAAGCGCGATCGAGATCGAGGCCCAGCCCCCGGGCAAGAAGCTGCAGAACATCAATCTGCTCTCCGGCGGCGAGAAGACCATGACGGCCATCGCCCTCATGTTCGCCGTCCTCAGGTCGAAGCCCACCCCGTTCTGCATACTGGACGAGGTCGAGGCGGCCCTCGACGACAACAATATCGAGTGCTTCGCCTCATATCTGAAAAAATTCACGGACACCCAGTTCGCCCTGGTCACCCACCAGAAGGCGACCATGGAGCACGCCGACGTCATGTACGGCGTGACCATGCCGGAGCACGGAGTCTCCAGGGTATTATCCTTAAGGCTCGGGGACGAGATCCCCGTGTAGAAGGCCGCAAGGCGGAAACGGCGGAATAAATGGCAGAAAAGAAAAGATCCTTCTTCGGAAGGCTGGCGCAGAAGATAGAGGACGTCCTGACCTTCAGGACCACTCCGGACGAGACCACCATCGACGAGCTCGAGGAGGTCCTGATCTCGTCCGACATCGGCATGCAGACCACCATGGACATCAGCGAGGAACTCAGGGCCCGCATACGCAGCGATTATCTCAACACCGCGGAGGAGTTCAGGGAAGCCCTGCGCGAGATCATCACCCGTATGCTCGACAAGAAGGAGAGGCTCGCCCTCTCCGGCGAGACCCCGCTCATCATCATGGTGATAGGAGTCAACGGCGTGGGCAAGACCACGAGCATCGCCAAGCTCGCCTGGCGCTTCAAAAAGCAGGGGAAGAGCGTGCTCCTCATCGCCGCCGACACCTTCAGGGCCGCGGCCTCCGAGCAGCTCTCCGTCTGGGGAGAGAGGCTGGACGTGCCGGTGATCAAGCACAAAGAGGGAGCGGACCCCTCCGCCGTCATCTTCGACGGCCTGGCGGCCGCGAAGGCCAGGAACACCGACGTGATCATCTGCGACACGGCGGGCAGGCTGCACAACAAATCGAATCTCATGAACGAGCTGGCCAAGATGAACAAGGTCATCTCGAGGGAGTACCCGGACGCGGCGAGGGAGACCCTGCTGGTCCTGGACGCCACCACGGGCAAGAACGCCATCTCCCAGGCGAAGGAGTTCGGCAGCGTGGCGGATCTTACCGGACTCATCCTCACCAAGCTGGACGGAACGGCCAAGGGAGGCATAGTCATAACACTTGCCGATGAGCTGGATCTTCCGGTCAAGTTCATCGGTGTCGGCGAGGGAATGGAAGATCTTAAGGTCTTCGATCCCGCGGATTTCGCCGCGAGCATTTTCGAGGGGTAGATCAAATGGAAAAAGACTACGGGATAGAGTATGAAAGGGAGGTGCTGGCTGCCTTCGACCGCATGGCCAAGAAATACGAGAGCCATGAGGAGCAGCCGGTACCGGCAGCGGAAGACTCCGCGCGGACAGGTGCGACGAAGGTCTTCAGCAAGGATCAGGAGCAGAGGCTGAACGAGATGCTCGACAGTCTTCCCGAGGAAAGGGAAGAAGCCGGGGCTCCCTCTGCGGAACTGTCAGCGGCCGCGGCGGCCGCGGGAGCGGCAGGGGAAGCTCCCGCGGTGAAGGCTGAGGCGGCCGAAGAAGAGAAAGAAAGCGAAGAGACGAAGGAAGCGCAGGAAGAGGCTCTGGAAAAGACCGTGCTGTACGGCGGGGCCCTCGCGGCCGCGGCTGCTCCGGAAGGAGCCAGTGAGGCGGCGGAGGGGGCAGAGCCTTCGGATATCGCCGCGGAGAACGCGAAAGACGCGGCGGTCCCCGCGGCCGCGGCCGTAAAGGCCGCGTCCTCTTCGGAAGGCAAAAAGATGAAGAAGAGCAAGGGAAGCGGGAAGGGCTCCGCGAAAAAGTCCTCTCAAAAGGACGGCGGCAAGCCCAAAAAGAAGAAGAGAAAGCGCCACAAGTTCTGGGGCCTCAAGATACTGCTCTGGCTCTTCCTGCTCTGCATAGTCGCGGGCATAGGCGCCGCGGGCTACGTCGGCTACAAGGTCCTCGATATCATCAGGGACACTCCCGAGATCAATCCGGACAATATCTACGACCTTCTGGGCGAGAATTCTGTCCTTTTGGACAGCGAAGGCAACTTCCTTGAGAACATATACAGCGGAGGGTCTCTAAGGACCAATATAGAATACAAGGATCTTCCGGAGGATCTGATAAACGCCTTCGTATGTACGGAGGATAAGACCTTCTGGGACCACCACGGCTTCAACTTCGTTCGTATAATAGGCGCTATAGTCGAGGCCGTCTCAGGTGAAAAGGACAGGATAGGCGGGACCTCCACCATAACCCAGCAGCTGGCCAGAAATCTTTATCTTGCCGATGTAAAGGGCGACAGAGACATGACCCGTAAGATAAGGGAGGCCTACTATACGGTAGTCATCGAAAACTCCCTGACCAAGGAGCAGATACTCGAGGCCTACCTCAATACCGTTTACATGGGCTACAACTCCGACGGAGTAGCGGCAGCCGCCGAGGCGTATTTCTCCAAGGACGTTCAGGATCTAAACCTTCTCGAATGCGCGGCTCTGGCCGCTCTTCCCCAGAGCCCCAATACCTACGCGCCCATAAAGAGGGTCGCGGTCAGCTCCGTGGAGGATCCCGAAAGCCTTGATATAATCTCCAAGGACGAGAACTGGATCATATATTTCAACGATGCTTCCAAGGACCGCATCAACCTCGTTCTCTACAATATGCACGACCAGGGCAAGATAGATGACCGCACCTGGACCCGCGCCAAGGCTGACAGCATCAGAAAGTACATAAATCCCGGCGCCAACGCCACCACCTACAGCAAGTACTCCTACTTCGTCGATTACTGCAAGGACTGCGTGCTCGACGATATCCAGAGCTATCTCGGCTATACCCACGAGGAGGCGACCAGGCTGCTGTATCAGGGGGGGCTTACCATCCATTCCACCCTGAACACCGAGATCCAGGACATCCTTGAGGAAGTCTACGCCAACGAGGACAACTTCCCCGACGTAGGCACCTTGAGAAGAGACAAGGCCGGCAACATCCTCTATCAGGAGGGCGACAGGATACTGCTCTACAGCAAGGCCAACATGCTCAACGCCGACGGGGACTTCGTCCTCAAGCCCGCCGAGATCGAGTGGCAGGACAACGGCGACCTGCTGATCAAGAAGGGCGGCAGGCTCAACATCTACAACACTACCGTAGGCGACAAGACCGACTACAGCATAGAGCTCAAGGGCTTCTACGAGATCGAGGACAAGAAGTTCTACAGCACCAGCGGCGGCGCCTGGTCCATCGGCGCCGACTACAAGAGAAGGAACTCCGACGGCGACGTGATCATCAGCGCCGACTATTTCAAGGCGAAGCCCGAGGCCTTCACGAAGAACGACGACGGCAGCGTCACCTTCAGCCACGAGTACTTCAGCCTGAACCAGAGGATACTGCAGCCCCAGTCCGCCATGAGCATCATGGACCACACCACCAGCCAGCTGGTGGCCATGATAGGCGGGCGCGGAATCGAGGGCAAGCTGCTCTTCAACCGCGCGACCGCTCCCCGCCAGCCGGGATCCTCGATCAAGCCCATATCGGTGTATTCCACCGCTCTGCAGGCGGGAGCCGACGGTCTGGGCAACTTTACCGCCGCCATGCCCCTGGATGACGCCCCGACCAAGAGGGGCAACGGAGTCTGGCCCAAGAACTGGTACTCGGGCTACAGGGGCATGACCAACCTGCGCCACGCCGTCGAGCAGTCCATCAACGCCTGCGCGGTGCAGCTCTATCTGCAGCTCGACCCGCAGATGTGCATCGATCAGCTGCAGGGCATGGGCATCACCAGCCTCGTCACGACCGGCACCGTCAACGACATGAACGCCTCGGCCCTGGCCCTGGGCGGCATGACCCACGGCATCTCGCCGCTGCAGATGACCGGAGCCTACGGCACCTTCGGCAACTACGGCGTCTACACCGAGCCCATAACCTACACCACCATAACCAACAAGAGGGGCGACGTCATCATCGAGAAGAAGCCCGTGACCCACCAGGTCATGGGTGAAGCGGCGGCCTCCCTCATGACGGACATACTGAGGACCACCGTTACCAACGGCCTGGCCTCCAACGCCAAGATGAAGAGCTCGGAGACCGCCGGCAAGACCGGTACCACCTCCGAGAAATACGATATCTGGTTCTGCGGCCTCACTCCCAAGTACTCCGCCGCCGTCTGGATAGGAAACGACGTCAACATACCCTTAAGGCAGGGCAGCAGCTTCGCCGTGACCCTCTGGAAGAAGGTCATGGATCCGGTCTGCTCGCTCGACGGGGACTACAAGAAGTTCGAGATGAAGGGCGAGTTCTCGCGCATCACCGTCGACAAGTATTCGGGCAAGAAGCTGGGACCCTATTCCGGAATGGACAGCCGCGGCAGCGGCCTCTCCGAGATATTCATCGCCGGCACCGAGCCCTCCGAGACCGACGACGCCCACAAGCTCGTCAATGTCTGCGCCGAGACAGGCTATCTCGCCACGCCTTACTGCGACAACGTCGTACAGAAGGTCGGCATCGTGAGGCCCTGCGGCAGCTCCTGGGAGAAGTTCATCGTCGAGACCGGCATTAGAGCCAGCGTGGGACTGCTCCCCGACGCCAGATACGACGCGCCCGATTTCTACTGCCCGGTGCATAATCCCGACAGATCGCACTACCCGGTATCGCCGATAGGAAGCGGCATCGCGGCCTACAACCCGATGGACGTCGCGCCCGAGGAACCGCCGGAAGAGCTTCCTCCCGAAGGAGTGCCCGAGCCCGGCGAGAACGAGGGCGGCGGAAGGGGCGAGAACCCCGAGGAGAATCCCCCCGCGGTCGAGCCCGGCGCGCCGGCTGATCCGACGCGGCCCTCCGAAGGGAGCGATCCCGGCCAGACCGGAGATCCCAGAGGACAGCAGGGCGAAGCGGCGCCTCCTGCCGAGCAGCCGCCTGTTGAGCAGCCTCCTGCCGAGCAGCCGCCCGAGGTCACTCCTCCCGCGGAGCAGCCGACTGAACCGACGCAGCCGACTGAACCGACGCAGCCGACTGAACCGACGCAGCCGAGCGAACCGACCGAGCCGACGCAGCCGGCAGAACCCGCGCAGCCGACCGAGCCCGCGCAGCCGACCGAGCCCGCGCAGCCGAC
>JAEEIC010000157.1 GCA_016281165.1 Bacillota bacterium
CGCGTTCCCCCGGGAATACCTGCTATCCGTCGATCCGGAAAAGATATTTGACTGGGCCTCCGCGCCGTATGCGGAAAACACCTCGTTCGCGGAGTCCAAAAAGCATTTGAGTCAGGCGGGCGTGCTGTGCAGATCTAAGTCTGAAGCCGCGATACTGGGGATATATGACTCCCTGGCGA
Source organism: Bacillota bacterium (assembly GCA_016281165.1). Classification (GTDB taxonomy): domain Bacteria; phylum Bacillota; class Clostridia; order Peptostreptococcales; family Anaerovoracaceae; genus RGIG2707. Next base: position 180 of record JAEEIC010000157.1, read on the forward strand.
TCCCCTATCACTACGATGAGACGATCGTTATCAACGGAGCCCTTTTTTCTCCCGATATCATAGGCTGCAGGCCGGACGGACGGCTGGTGTATCACGAGCATTACGGGCTCGATACCCCCTCTTACCGCCAGCGCGCCGAATTCAAGGAGCGTATATACAGGGACGCGGGCATAGTCAGGGGCCGGAATCTCTTAACGACTTATGACAGAGGGGACGGGACCGTGAACCTCGAGCTCATACGCATGCAGATCGAAGACGCCTACCGGACCGAGGCGTAACAGATCGAAGAAGCCTACAGGACCGCAGCGCAGCAGGCCGGGATCGCCTATAAGATCTGGGGGTAACAGATCGGGGATGCGTATCGGATCGAGTCTCGGCAGCCGGCGGGTCAGGGGACAGACGATGCCTGAGCCCGGATGATCTGAAACGGCCGCGAAATGAGTGCTAGGGCCTGACAGTGACCTAGTCAGGATGACCAGCTGCAGCCGCGGGCTCAGGGCGCGGGCCGGACCGGCGGCAGGTCCTTTATCATCCCGAGCAGGTCGAGGTAGAAGGGCCGCACGTCCCGGCGGTGGAGCATCCCGCCCTGGACGGACATGTGGTCGCCGTCGAAGACGGGCATGTTCTGCCAGATGCCGGCCTCGATATGGGCGCGGTCGAAGGGCTTTTGCGGGGCGCCGATGGGGGCCATGGCGGAGACGGTGCTGACGAGGCCGTCGTTCATGCGCCAGGACTCGTCGATGACGAAGCCCTTGGGGGTCACGCCCTTGTAGGCTCCGATCTGGATGGAGCGGGCGAAATAGATGATCTCGGTCTTCGCGGGCAGGGGCCTCTGGGTGCCGTCGGGCTGAAGCTCCGTGCTGCAGCAGGGGACGGCGAAATAATAGACGTGGGGAAGGGTCGCGATCTTTTCGTTCTGCGCGAGGGCGCTGTCGATGCCGGAGACTCTGGGCTTTTCCTCCCCCGCAGGAACCTTCGCGGGGTTCACCCGCAGCCTCAGCGAGAGCACCTTCATCATGAAGCGGCTCCAGAGGGGCGTCTTAACTTTGGAGACGTCGAAATCGGGATCGCTGAACATGTCGGGGGCCGACGACCCGTTGGAGGGCGCGGCGAGGGTCACGATGGTGTGGACCCTCTCTCCCATGCCGCCGGCAAACAGCGGCGAGAGCTCGCCCGCGGGGGTCGCCTGACGCTCTTTTTCGTCGCCGAAAGCCAGAAGATGGGCGAAGAGCCTTACGGTCGCTCCGCCCATGGAGTGGCCCAAAAGCACCAGCCGGGTCTCATCATCAAATGAAGGGATCAGCGGACGGCCGCTGAGATCGGCGCCGAAGCGCTCCCTGCCCTGCTCCTCGCTGAAGGCCTTGCCGTAATCGACCCGCCTTCCGGCCAGCTGGGCATAGAGCTCGCAGGCCCTCACCCATATGCTGCCCGAGGGATCGACCGAGGCGGCGCGGCAGTCGAAGCCCTCGCTGCCCAGGTACTTCATGAGGCTGCCGCCCAGCATTCCCCAGTAGGGGATCACCCGGTCGATGGCGTCGTAGCTGCCCCAGCCTCCGGCGCCGTGGACGAAGATATAAGTAAGTTCTTTCATGTCATGCCTCCGATCGGGACTGCGCGGCCCGGCGCGCTTTGTGATCCGCGGCTAGTTCGCGGCACGAAAGACCGCGCCTGAAGGAAGACGGCCGGGATCTCTCACAGCCCGCGATCTTACGATATCTGCCGGATACGCGCCTGCCCGTTCCCCCGCTTAAAGACAAGCCCCGGAGGGAAAGGTCCGACCGGGGCTATGACGCTTTATAATATTTTACTGTTTTACCGTTTATTTTGCAAGGAACCTGTACAGCATGGTGACTGTCTCAGCCCTCTTCGCGGATCTGTCCGGCGTGAAGGTCGTCGGAGTCGTGCCCTCGGTGATGCCTTCCTCAACGGCCCAGAGGACCGCGTCATAGTAGTAATCTTCTTCGAACACGTCGCCGAAGGGGTTGGCTTCGCCAATCTCGGGCTCGCCCGCGTACCTGTACATGAAGGTGGCGACCTGGGCCCTGGTGACCTCCCGGTCGGGCCTGAAGGTGGCGGGCGTGGTGCCTTCGGTCACGCCGTTCTGATAAGCCCAGAGGACGGCCTTGTAATAGTAGGCGCTCTCGGGGACGTCCTCGAATGGCATCTCGCCGCTGACCTGGGGGCAGCCCGCCGCCCTGTAGAGGAAGGTGACGAACTGGGCCCTGGTGGTCGGGCTCATCGGGCTGAAGGTGTCCTCGGAGGTACCTTCGGTTATGCCCTTATCGACCGCCCAGTAGACGGGATCGTGGTAGTAAGCGTCCTTGGGAACGTCCTTGAACTTCTCGGGCTTGGGAGCGGGATCGGAGCCGGAGGAGCTTCCGGTATCGCCGGTGCTCTTCTTTTTGAACTCGGCCTTTATGCCCACGTCCTCTGCGGACATGGTGAAGGTTGTCTCGGACGACTTCGCGTTCTTCAGCACCGCGGAGCCGGTCACTACGGTCCACCTGCTGAAGGTCATGCCTTTTTCGGGCTCGTCAGCGGTGATAGTGACGGTCTCGCCTTCCTCGGCCTCTCCCTTATCGGCCTTGCCGCCCACTATGGTGATGGTATAGAGGGTGGCAGGATCTTCGGCCTCCTCTTTGAACTCGGCCCTTATGCCAACGTCCTCCGCGGGCATCTCGAAGCTGGTCTCAGCCGCGGTCTCATCGAGCAGTACGGCTGAGCCGGTGACGACTGTCCACCTGCTGAAGACCATGCCCTCTTCGGGCTCGTCAGCGGTGATGGTGACGGTCTCGCCGGCCGCGGTCTCGACCTTGTCGGGGCTGCCGCCGATGACGGTGATGAAGTAGACGGCCTCGGGCATTTCCCAGACCGCGGTCACGGTCACGTCCTCCGTAACTTCGATGGTACCGTCTTCTTCGTATTCCTCTCCGTCCACGCTCCAGGCCTTAAAGATCATCCCTTCGGGAGCCTCGAAGCCGCAGGGAGGCAGCTGGTATGTGCCGGAAACGCCGGCAGCTTCGTTCATTTTGCCCCTGCCCTGCCCGGGATCGAAGCTGACGGTGAAGCCCTCGAACGCGAGTATGGCGACCTCCGCGGCTTCGGAAGCGTTACTGGTCTCGGCCGCTTTGTACCTGACTTTATAGGCGCCGGGCGCGAGGCCGGTGACGGTGTCGCCGTTCACCGGATACCACTCATCGTCTCCGGGCATCTGGTATTCCATGGTCTCGTCGACGCCTGTGATGGTGCCGTCGTCTCCGGCAGCGGTCGTGCAGTCGGTCTTGCCGACGGCGGGCGCGTCGGGAGTCGATTTCTCGGTGGCATCTGCAAGGACGATCTCGGCATCGTCCGTGGGAGTCCCGCTGACGGTGATCTGCGTATAGCTGTCCCTGGTGACCTCGACGCCGTTCACGGCTTCGACTGAATAGTCCTCGGGGAAGTAGAAGCCTTCGTCCGCGGTCACGACCACGTCCTCGATCGCTTCGCCATCCTCCACGGTCTGGGGATCCTCGATGCCGAGGGACATATGCTCACCGGCTGTGACGGCGACGGTGTATGCCGGGATCCATTTGGCCAGAAGGGCGTGGCCCTCTCTGCCGCCAAGACCGTTCGTCGCCATGACGGTATCGTCTTTGGTGATGACGGCAGTGCAGTCCGGATCGATGATATAGAACCTGTCGACCTTATAATCGCTGCTCACACCATCCGTCAGGATATCCATGAAATGATGCCGCCCTCTGATATAGTCCGGTGTCAGCTCGATCCGCCCGCTTATGCGCGATCCGTCTATCGTATACAGATCGGCATCCACGTCGACATCATTGATCTCCAGTCCTGTCGGAGCGACATCATTGAACGTCACGTCGAAAACGACGGTACGGCCGATCTGGAAGTTCGACGGGCTCTGGCCGTCCCAGGCCTCATCCCCCTCGGCCGCGGCAAGGCGGAAAATGTATTCACCGTAATAATCCTGCGTGATCAGTCTGGGACCGCCGCCCTCGCACAGGACCCAGTCCACGAAATTGCAGCCTTCTTTTTCCGGCGTCGGAAGATCACCGTAAGTCTCACCGGGAATCACGACCACGCTTTGAGGAGATACGGTCCCGCCGTCCGCCTCAAAAAACACGGTGACCGGTAACGGGAGGACATACGGAGCGGCGACCCAGGTCAGAAGCACCTGTCCGTCGGAGTTTTGTGAACCGCTCCCCTCAAGGATGATATCTCCTCCGTTCATGATGACATAACTGCATTCTTCGCGATATGAGCCGCTGGTCCAGACAAAGCTGTATGAACGTCCGGCAGTGAGATTCACGGTCCCCTCTGAAACAGAACCCGAAGTCATCGTCAGACCAGCGACCTCCGACCCGTTTTCAGTATCCAGTATGGTGATCTTATTGACGTTCCAGCCGTCGCCGTAGGAATCTGAGAGTTCATAGCTGATGATGACCTCCTCGTCCGCATCCGCAGCCAGCGCCGCCGAGGGCAGCAGGCTGAGGCACAAAGCGAGAGCCAGAAGGATGCTTATGGTTCTTTTTTTCATGCGGGACCTCCTCATGGAATAGACCGGCCAAAGAGCAGTCCGGAAAGGACCGCCGCCGGCGCGAAGTTCGGGTTTTCTATATAATATTTTTAATTTTAACCAGTATTGGCCCGTGCGTTCAATAATGGATAACTTTTTTTCATTGCAAAAATATTATCCACTAAAACGCCTCCGGACGGAAATAAAGACAGCCCCGAACCGCTCCGGAGCTGTCTTCTTATGGTCTTGATGATATTTATTTTTCAGGACTTCACAGCCTTCTTCTGCCGCTGCCAGTTCAGATTCGCAATGGCGATATAGAGCCACCTGGGGAACATGTAAAGGTCGGCGAAGGTCTCGCCGGCTTCGCAGTCTTCCGAGACCGCCTTCGCCAGGAGCGCGAGGCCTTTTTCGGCGTTCCTCGCGGGCCAGAGGCCCTTCTTTCCGTTTTTTATGAGCATACCGGCCACCTCGCCGGCGCCGATGGCAAGAGACCCGCGAAAGTCGAGCCCGCAGTCCGCGCAGAAGTCTTTTATCATGTTGAGAAGGTTCGCGTTCTGGCTGCTCTCGTAGAGGCCGTTGTTGACGAGGGCGTAAAGCTCGCAGTCCTCGCCCGTTCCCAGCTCCTTCACCCTTTCCATGAAGCGGATGGCGGGAGAGGGAAGGCCGTCCACGTAGAGCGGGACGCCGAGCACGGCGGTCTTAGCCCTGCCCAGGGCCTCGGCGGCCTTTTCCGCGCCGTTCTCCTGGGCGAGGCTGATCATCTCCGCGGGAGCGCCGAGGCTCTCCGAGAGCTTGCTCAGGAACCTGCCCGTGTTGGACCTTTTGCCGCGCGGGCTGCAGTCGATGAGAAGGACGCCCGAGCGTTCTCCGGCGCAGCGGGGCTCTTCAGGGCGGGGATTCTTCGGGCATTTTACGGCACCCTTTTCGGCGCCGCTTGCAGCCGCTCCTTCTTCGCACTTCTCCGCGCCTTCCGGGGCGCCGCCGTCTGCGGGCCCCGTCTCTTCGAACAGGACCTCCTTCACCGTCCCGCGCAGGTTCCGGCAGACCGCCGCGACGTAGCTTTTCGCCTTTTCCTTATCCTCTTCCGTCAGCCCGCTGCCCCTGAAGATGAATGTCGCAGGCTTTTCTTCGGGATATCTTCTCTTGTGGTGCATCTCGCCGTAGGCAGTCTCGAACTCGGGCAGCACGTAGCCGATGCTGCGGTCGAAGACGTTCTTGACGAAGCTGCTGAAGCCCCCATAGGTATAGCGGCTCAGGACGGTCACGCTGTCCGCCCCGTGGATCAGGGCGCCCATGTTCTCGTAGCCGTCCTTGAAGGCGCAGCTGCCCGTTCCGCCGGTCCAGCAGCGGAAGCACCCCACGCAGGGCCTGATGGACCCGTCATCAGAGACGATGTTCCATCCTTCGTACTTTCCCGCTTCTTTTTCCCACTCCTCGGGGCTCAGGTCGTGTATCAAAAGGTCCATGATGATACCTCCGAAAACGGCGTCCGCTGGGGCGCCGCAATTATTTTCCGTGCGGCCCTATAAGGACGGCTGCGCCTGGGGAGCCTGAGGCGGGAGCCTGCTGTGCGGGATCCGGCGGATACCTTCTCTTCAGTCCCTCGTTATAGTAAAAGGTGATGTCGTTCAGTACCTGTTCCAGTTCGGGACGCATGGGATTTCCCCCTTTCGGCGTTATGCGATCGTTATACCTGCCGCCGCTTCGCGGCGTAAATTCAAGTCCTTTATATGCCCTGTGTCCGGGCAAGGACGGTATTCGGGCCTGCGGCAGGACCTGTCCGTCTTCCGTCCTGATGATACCTTATCAGGCTCTGTCCAACAAATGTCAAACAAACAGCGGTATCCCCGCGGGACTCGGCCCGCGCCGGCCGCGGAAAACGGGAGCGGCGCGTAAAAAGACCGTCCCGCGCGGGGACGGTCCGGTATACGCATCAGTTTGCCATCTTCTTCCTGCCCCAGGCGTTGACCCAGTTGCCCTTCCTGTAACGGCCGTAGAGTATGAGGAAGCGCAGGAACCACTCGATGGCCATGGGCACCCAGACGCCCAGCAGCCCCCAGCCGAAGAACTTGATGAGGATGAAGGCGCCGGGGACTCTGATGCCCCACATGCCGATGAGGGAGGTGAAGGCCGAGATGCGCACGTCGCCGGCTCCCCTCAGGACGCCGCCCGTCGCCATGGTAAGAGCCTCGAGAGGCTCGATGATGCACTGTATGCGCAGAGCCAGGGTCGCCATCTTCACGACCTCCCGGCTGGGAGTGAAGAAGCCCACGATGTTGGGACAGAAGAAGAACACTATCAGGGTCGCGATCGTGCCGACGATGAAGGCGAGCTTCAGGGTCTCGTGGGCGAGGAGCTTGGCCCTGTCCTTGTTCCCCGCGCCCAGCCACTGCGAGACGAGGGTGGTCCCGGTCATGCCGAAGCCCATGACCGACATGAAGATTATCGATTCGGCGGTGCCGGCCAGCTGGTGCGACGAGAGCACCACGTTGGAGATGCCGGCCAGAAGGCTGGTGCAGACCATGCGGCCCGAGCTGCTCACGAGTCTCTCAAAAGCGTTGGGAGCACCGAGGCTGAAGGAGAAGCGGTAGAGCTCCTTATCGACCTTCTCGAGCTTTCCGAGGGAGAAGGGAACGACCAGGTTCTTGTCGAAGAGTCTCCAGACCACGTAGACGCACATGGCGAAGTTGGCGATGGAGCTGGCGATGGCGGCTCCCGCCACTCCCTGTCCCAGGCCCCACATCTTAAAGGTGACGCCGAAGACGGTGAGCATCCTGGTCGGGTATATAAAGAGGAAGTTGAGAACGCAGTTGGTGAGATTGGCGATGACGTTGCCCATCATGGCCTCGCGGGTGTGGCCCTGGCCTCTTAAGAAGCTGTTGCCGACCACGGCGGCGACGATGAAAGCTCTCGAATAGCCGAAGTATCTGAGGTAGACGGAGCTGGTATCCCAGATGTCGGGCTGGGCGTTCATCCACTGGGGCAGGTGATCGGCCAGGACCCAGGAGAAGAGCAGGGTCATGAATCCGCCCATCGCCACTATGTAATAGACCGACTGGCGCATGGTCTTGAGAGCGAGATCCTTTCTGCCCTCGCCTATGCGGCGCGACATCATGACGCCGAAGCCCGATCCCAGGCCGATGGCGACTCCGTTGCAGACCTCGATGGCCGGATTGCTGACCGCGACCGAGGCGGTGGCGTTGACGCCGATGGAGCCTACCATGGCCGTATCGACGAAGTTCACCATGATGCTGAGGATCTCCTCGATGATCATGGGCCAGACCAGGGCCAGTATGAGTTTTACGGGGTCCGCCTTGGGGTCGAGTATGTCGATCTTGCGTTTTTCTCTTGCCATTAACGCCTCCGGAAATTCTGAAACGAATGTTATATATCACATGTTATGCACGCCGAAACACTGATTTTTCAAGGATTTTAAGGGGATGAGACACGCGCGCTCTGGCTGCCGCGCGAACGCTTCGGGATGCGGTCCCTTTCCCCCGCGTTCTACTATTCTATACCAACAGAGCCTGTTTTTCAATCTGCTGACGGCTCAAAACCGGGAGCTGGGCGCTGAGTTCGGGACGAGCTTCGCGGCGCGCATCCCGGGCCGCAGAACGTTTCAGTCCTTAAGGACGGCGGCGACGGCGCTCCAGCCCTGATCCCTGAGTATATCGATGACCTTAAAGCCAGCTCCTTCGATCGCCTTTACGCAGGGCTCCTCCATGTCGTCGATGATGCCGGATGAGATGAACAGCCCCCTGCCCTTGCAGTGAGGAGCGGCGTCGGGGCAGAGCTTAAGGACCAGAGGCCCGGTGAGATTGGCGATGAGGGCGTCGGCCTTCGCGTCGGTATCCCTGACCAGATCCGAGCGGTACACGCTGACCCTGTCTTCGCAGCCGTTGAGCTTTACGTTCACCCCCGTGCTGAGCACGGCCTCGGGGTCGAGATCGACCGCGGTGACCCTTGAAGCGCCGAGCTTTACGGCCGCGCAGCTCAATATGCCGGTACCGCAGCCCACGTCCAGGACCTCGTCGCCCGGCCTTAAGTATTTTTCCATCAGGCGGACGGCCAGGTAGGTCGTGGGACTGGTGCCGGTGCCGAAGGCGAGCCCGGGGTCTATCTCTATCACTATGTCGCCCTCTTCGGGCTCGTACTCCCTCCAGACGGGCTTGGCGACCACATGCCCGCTGAGCCTGATGGGGACGTAGTATTCCTCCCACTTGTGGAGCCAGTCCCCGTCGTCGACGACGCTGCGCCTGTGGTCGAAGCGCCTTATGAGCTCCTCCGCCTCTTTGGGCAGGGCTTCGTCCTCGCCCAGGTAAAAAGTGACCGAGGGATGCTCCCTCACCGCGTCGAGCAGGCTCTGCTCCACGTAGCTCCAGAGATAGCTGTCGGGATCGCCGGTGAAAAGATCGGCGTCCCTGGGGTCTTCGATGATGAGCTCGTCCAGCCCCAGGGCCGAGAGGGCTTCGGTCAGGGCCGTCAGCTCCTCCGCTTTGGGATAGATCACGTATTCCTGATATTTCATGCTTTTCTCCATCTTCCGCCCGCGCCGCATGGCTTCGGGCAGACCGAACTAAAGGATGTCCGAAAACAGGGCGCTTTTCAACACCGCTGAATGGCCATATTTTAAACAATTTGAACGGCCCATGTCAAATGCGGTGACGGCAGGGCCCAAAGCATAAAAAAAGACCCGGCTGCGGCACCGGGCCCTGATGCGGCCGATATCCGGGCTTTGGCGGGATCCCACCATGCCGCTACAGAAACTTTTCGATCTCTTTTTCGATGTCCTGAGGATCAACGGTGGGCTCGAAGCGGCCGACCACATTGCCTTCCCTGTTCACGAGGAACTTGGTGAAGTTCCACTTTACTCCGTCGCCTTCCCAGATCTGCGGGAAATTGGTCTTGAGCATGTTCTCCATCATTTCGGCCTTTTCGCCGGTGAAGCCCTTAAAGGGCTGCTCGTTTGTCTTGATATCAAACTCTAAAGATAACCTGAATTTTTCATCGTTGATCAGCCTAAAATCCTTATCTACGTACCTAAAGGGCCAAATAAATCTGTATTTCCCGTCTGGAAGTTCCCCGTAGATCGATGACCAGTCCCTTGTAAAATAATGCGATTCATCACATGGAACGACATACCCCTCCGCAGTCCATTCACTAGGACTGTTGTCGATAGCATACCAGCTGCCCTTCCTGTACACTTGCAGATAATAACTCGCACCAAAAATGACGAGGTCATGTCCTGTATTTTCTACAATAAAGGAGAAACCGGTCCTGCTCAATGTTCCCTCAACAAGGCGTACAGACAGACCTTCGATCGGTACTATCGTATTATCAATATCGCCGATCGGCCATGGGTATTTGTCTTTCCAGTCATACGAACTTATACAGAACAGCGTGATCAAGGAAACGCAAAGTACTAAGGCTATCACATCCCTATTATGAATTCTTCTCATCTAATTAATATATACTGATGTCCAAAGTCGAGATTACTATAGAAATAACAAGCATAAAGCTCAATGAAGCAATCACCTTTTTCATGTTCAACCTCTCTTTCGACAAATCAACTTTTTTTTTAGATAAGATCATTATACTAAAATGGCAGTGAAAATAAAGAATTAAGATTTACGATATGTCAAATTTTCATAAAGGATCTTATCTCAGAGCGCTGAAACTGCCGGGCTCTCAAATGATCTCTTGTTGAAGCAGCATCGCTGGAAGATAATTGCCGTTTGATCCATGAAAAAGCCGAAGTCCCGCGGGACTTCGGCCTTGTGTGCGAAGCTTTACAGATCGGCGTCGAAGGGGAGCAGAGCGACTGTTCTGGCTCTCTTAATCGCGGTGGTGATGGCTCTCTGGTGCATCGCGCAGGCTCCGGTGACCCTTCTGGGAAGGATCTTGCCTCTCTCGGTGATGTACTTCCTGAGAGTGTCGACGTCCTTGTAATCGACGACGCTGGTCTTGTCGGCGCAGAACTGGCAGACCTTTTTCCTGTGCATGCCGCCGCCGTAGCTCTTCTTCTTGAAATTATCTCTTTCCATTGCCATGTTTGCTTATCCTCCTGTCTCGGTTTTAGAAGGGAATGTCATCATCGGGTATCAGCTCGCCGTCCTTGGCCTCAAAGCCGAAGGGCGGTTCGTCGGTCTTCTGGCCGCCGCCGAAGGTGCTCTGACCGCTGCCGGAACCGCTGCCGCTCTTGTCGCCGGGGACGAATTCGACCCTCTCGGCCACTACTTCGGTAACGTAGACCTTTTGTCCGTTCTTTTCGTAATTGCGGGTCTGGATCCTTCCGGTCAGGGCGATGGGCTTGCCCTTGGAGAAATACTTCTCAAGGAACTCGGCAGTCTTGCCGAAGCTGACGCAGTTGATGAAATCTGCCTGTCTGTTGCCGTCCCTGTCGGGAGCCCTGTCGACCGCGACGGAGAAATTCGCTATCGCGTTCTGGGTGGCGGCGCTGTAGCTCACCTGGGGATCTCTTGAGAGTCTTCCGACCAATTGTACCTGATTCATGACAGACCGCCTTTACTCTTCGTCTTTGCTGACGATGATATGTCTCAGGAAATTATCGTTGATCCTGAGCCTTCTGTCCAGTTCCCTGGGAAGCTCGGGCTCGGCGTCGAACTGCATCACGACGTAGTAGCCTTCGGTCTTCTTCAGGATAGGATAAGCAAGCTTCCTCAGGCCCCACTCGTTCACTTCGGTGACTTCACCGGAGCCGGCGATGACTGCCTTGACTGCTTCGACGGCTGCTGCCTTCTTGTCGTCGTCAAGGGCGGGGTCGAGGACGAACATTACTTCGTACTTTTTCATTGTTTAACCTCCCTGTGGTCTTGATGGCCGCGGTGCTCCCCCGCGGCAGAGAGCCTCGTCTTCAGACGAGTGCCTTAAGATTATACTTGCGGCGCAGCTGAAATGCAAGTGTTTTTTGCGGATTTTACGGAGCCGGCAAAGGGGATTTCTTCCTGCAACGCATTGACATTTATTGTTATTTCTGGTATCTTTTGATCGGGCGCTGCGGCAAACGGGGCGGTCGGCACATTTCCGAAAGGAGGTGAGCCTATGCGACTTACTGTTCATGTCGGATCCCTGCGGATCACGGTCATCATAGTGAGAAAGCAAAACCGCCAACAGTCGAAGTGATGGCGGTTTTGTGACTGAATAAGTCATCAGACCCAGATCTTTTGGCCAACCGCTCGCCGCGGTGCCTCTTAATACTATTATACTCAAGCTGCGCCGCCTGTCAATATCTGACAGGAGCCGCGGGGACCTTCCACGGGAAGCGTCTGCGTCACTGCTCTTCTTCCTTTAATATCTCGACCGACTCGATGACGACGGGCTCCACGGGGACGTCCTGCATGTACCAGCCCATATTGCCGGTCTTGCAGTTCGCGATGGCGTCCAGGACATCGAAGCCGTCAGTGAGCTTGCCGAAGCCCGCGTACTGGCCGTCGAGATGGGGAGCGTCCTCGTGCATCACGAAGAACTGGGAGCTCGCCGAATTGGGATTGCTGGTCCTCGCCATGGAGAGGACTCCTCTTTCGTGCTTCAGGGTGTTCTGAGGGAAACCGTTGGCGGCGAACTCGCCCCTGATCGCGGGAGCCTGGATCTGCTCGTACTGCTCGGTGAAGCCTCCGCCCTGGATCATGAAGCCGCTTATGACCCGGTGGAAGACCTTGCCGCTGAAGAAGCCCTGCCCGATGAGGCCGAGAAAGTTCTCCACGGTCCTGGGGGCCATATCGGGATAGAGCTCCGCTGTCATGGTGCCGTAATTCTTTACGTTGATCTTGATGATGGGATTATTCATTAGTTCTCCTTGCTTTTGTACCGTTTTTATGCCGGCCCGCTTTCAGGGCGGACCGGCTGTTTTGTCTTGATCACCGGATCCTGTCTTTAGAATACCGCGGCCTGTCCGTCGCAGCGGGGCTCGGTGCCGCCGACCAGGGTATCGTAGGGGGTCTTCCAGATGATCTGGCCCCTGCCCATGGCGCCGTTCTCCGAGAGTATCTCGATGTCGTGGCCTCTCTCCTTGAGCTCCAGGGCGATCGAGAGGTCGACCGAGTGCTCGAGCTGGATGTGCTTGCCGCCGGTCCACTGGAACCTGGGGGCGTCGAGGCACTCCTGCGGGTTCATGGCGTAGTCGATGGCGTTGATCATGACCTGCATGTGGCCCTGGGGCTGCATGAAGCCTCCCATGACGCCGAAGGGGCCGACCGCCTCGCCGTCCTTGCAGAGGAAGCCGGGGATGATGGTGTGGTAAGGCCTCTTGCCGCCGGCGACCACGTTGTCGGACTTGGGGTCGAAGCTGAAGCCGAAGCCTCTGTTCTGCAGGGAGATGCCGGTGCCGGGCACCACCAGCCCCGAGCCGAAGCCCCTGTAGTTGCTCTGGATGTAAGAGATCATATTGCCCTCGGTGTCCGCGGCGCAGAGATAGACGGTGCCGCCGCAGTAGGGATCGGAGGGCTTGGGATCTATGGCTTCATCGCTTATCAGCGATCTTCTCTTCGCGGCGTATTCCTCGCTCAGGAGCCAGTCGACGGGGGTCTTCATGGTCTTGGGATCGGAGACGTATTCTCTCGCGTCGATGAAGGCCAGCTTCATCGCCTCTATCATCTTGTGATAGGCCTCCGCGCTCTCGCGGTTCTCGGGCAGATCGAGCCCTTTGAGGATATTGAGGGCCATGAGGACGGTGATGCCGTGTCCGTTCGGGGGTATCTCGCAGACGTCGTAGCCCTTGTAGTTGGTGGAGATGGGGGTGACCCACTCGGGATGCCAGTTCGCGAAGTCGTCCTCCTCGAACCAGCCGCCGGTCTTCTTGGAAAAGCCCACGATCTTCTCCATCAGGGCTCCTCTGTAGTAGCTCTCGGCGTTGGTGGCGCCTATCTCCCTTAAGGTCGCCGCCATGTCGGGGCAGCGGAAGATCTCGCCGGTCTCGGGCCCTTTGCCGTTCTTCGTGAAGCAGTCCGCCCAGGGCTTGAACTCCTCGCCCTCAAGAGAGGTGAAGCGGGGCACGGCCCTCTTCCAGAACTGCGAGACGGTGGGGCTCACCGCGAAGCCGTGCTCGGCGTACCAGGCCGCGGGCTCCACGACTTTGGAGAGGGGGAGCCTTCCGAAGCGTTTGTTTATCTCCGCCCAGGCCGCGGGGGCGCCGGGAACGTCGACCGGATCCCAGCCCGTTGCGGGCATGCTCTTATAGCCCTTGGCCAGGAGCTTCTCGAGGCTGATGGCCCTGGGGGAGACGCCGCTGGAGTTGAGGCCGTAGAGCTTTCCCTTCGACCAGATCAGGGCGAAGGCGTCGCTGCCCAGGCCGTTGCTGGTGGGCTCAAGGACGGGAAGGCAGGCGGCGGTGGCGATGGCCGCGTCGAAGGCGTTGCCGCCCTCTTCAAGGATGCGCAGGCCGGCCTGGGCCGCCTGGGGGGTCGAGGTGCAGACCATGCCGCGGGTCGCGACCGCCATGGTGCGCCTCGAGGGGTAGCGGTAGCTGTGAGGATTGAAATTCATGGGATCATCCTTTCTGTTTCACTTCCGGTATCAACGGTCGCTGTGCTTTCGCCCTTTTATTTCAGCAGGTAGGCTGCCATGAGGCGGTAGGTGTTCTTGAGAGCGTCGACGTGGGTCCTCTCGTAGCCGTGGGTGTTCGAGGTGCCCGGGCCGATGGCGGCGTGGCGCACGTCGTAGCCGGCCCTGATGGAGCTCTCGGCGTCGGTGCCGTAGCTGGGGGTGAAGATGTCCATCACCCAGTCGAGGCCTTCCTCTATCGCGGTCTGCCTGACCTCGTTGGTCATTGCCCAGTGGAAGGGATAGGGGGTGTCCTTGGCGAAGACCGAGACCTTGCGCTCGTCGGAGTTCTGGTCGGGCCCGGTGGGGGCGATGTCGAGGGCGAGGATGTCCGCGGTGTCGGCGGGCAGCCACGAGGTGCCGTGGCCTATCTCCTCGTAGGAGGCGAAGTAGGCGTAGATCTTCCTGCGGGGCTTTATCCCGGTCTCCTTAAGGTACTTCATGAAGGCGAGGACGACGGCGACGCAGGCCTTGTCGTCGATGAAGCGGGACTTGATATAGCCGTTGTACAGGGTGAAGCGGGGCTCGATGGCGACTATGTCTCCGGTCTCTATGCCCAGGGCCCTGACGTCCTCCGCGCTCTTTACGGGCTCGTCGAGTACGATCACGACGTTCTTGCCGTAGTCGGGAAGAGCGTTGCTGATATCGCCGTCCACGACGTGGACGGAACCGGGGGAGCGGCAGATGGAACCGGTATAGACCTTTCCGTCTCTGGTGTATACGCGCACGTTCTCCATCACCGCGTAGGCCTCGCGCAGTCCTCCGACCTTGCAGACCTTGAGGGTCCCGTCGGGATTGACCTTCCTCACCATGAGGCCGATGTCGTCGAGGTGGGCGGTGACCACGATGGGGTCTTCCTCCCCGCCCATGGTGGCTATGACTCCGCCCTTGCGGCAGGCTTTGGCCTCGAAGCCCAGTTCTTCGCACAGCCCGAGGATGTACTTTTCGATCTCGTCGCATTTGCCGGTGGTGCTGTCTATGGCCAGCAGAGCCTTGAGCTGGTCAAGGCAGTATTTTTCATCAAAGGGAAGCATGTTGTCCTTTCCGCGGTCCAAAACCGCATGATCTTGTTTTGGGAACAGGCCTTCAAAGGCCGGGACGGCGTTTCCTGAGCTCAGGGCGGGAAGCTCTTTTCCCGCGGCCCATACCCGACCGAATATATTATATCATAAGCGGCGGCGCTTTATTTGTGTAAATTGCGGCGCTTTTGCCGAAGATCCTCCGCAGGCCCGCGTCCCCGCGGTCTTCGGGCCCTCTTTTTTATTGACAAGCGGCCCCGTTGCGAGTATAGTATTTGAGTGCCCGCCGCGGGATGGATCTTCGCGGAGAGCTCAATATCCGGGTGTAGCGCAGATGGGCGAGACCTATCCCTGCGAACGGCGAGCCGCAGGCGAAACCGGAGCAGCGGAAGGTCCGCTGGCAGACTTGCCGGCGAAAGCGAGCGTAAGCGAAGCTTGAGACGCTGCAAGTCACGGCTCGCGTGCGTTTCCGGGACAATTAATTAATAGCAGTACAATATCCGGGTGTAGCGCAGATGGTAGCGTGCTTGGTTCGGGACCAAGAGGCCGTGGGTTCAAATCCCGCCACTCGGACCACAGAGAAAGAGAGGGGTATGTCCCCTCTCTTTCTCTGTGATTTTGGATCGAAGGGATTTGAACCCGGGAGGGCACGAGCGTCGAGAAAACGTCCTGTGGACGTTTGAACAGCGAGTGGTCGAGCGCGACCGAAAAGGGAGCGCGAGAGGCTTCAGCCGGGGCAGGGGCCCCGGCGCAGATCCCGCCACTCGGACCATCGTGAGTGTTCATAACAGATCTGAGTTATGAACACTCTTTATATTTGTCCAAAAGTTATTGGTTAAATTTTAGCTTGTATTTTACCTAAATGATTATATAATACTTTTGGAGGGACGAACGATGATCATCAACACAAACAATATAATATCGGTCAGCGAGGCGAACCAGAATTTTTCCAAGGCTACCCGTATTGCGGATAAAAACGGTCAG
>JAEEIC010000158.1 GCA_016281165.1 Bacillota bacterium
CGCGCCGGGGCCGAAGGTGAAGATATCGCCCGGCTGAAAGCCCTCGGCGATCGAGAGGGGATAGACACGGTTCGCCCCGCAGCTTTTCGCCGCGTCTGTGTACGCCGGATACCTGTCTTCTGTCACTTTGTTCATTTACAGACCTCCTCGCAAGTTGTTAACAATAAAACATTTCACGTCAACTCATTTGAATATCCGGAATGTTTCCGCTTTACCAGATAAACGGCAGCAGACGGAATCTGACCTTTCGCTCGTACTCGCCGTAGCCGGGGAGCTCCTGCTCCAGGAACTTTTCCTCGTCCTTTATGCGCAGGACTATCATCGGTATGTACGAGAGCATGATGATGAACGAAGGGAAAGAGCCCAGTATCAGCGGCATGGAAAGAAAAAGAGTAAGCGTCGCCGAGTACATCGGGTGGCGCACCATGCCGTAAAGACCGGTATCGACGACCTTCTGCCCTTCCCTCACCTCGATGGTGCGCGAAAGATAGGAATTCTCTCTCAGGACCTCGGCGAACATCAGGTAAGAGAGCAGGAAGATGACGGAGCCGCAGGCGACGGCCCATTGGGGAAGGCTCCTCCAGCCCAGCCTTTTCCCCAGCCCCGCGATGACGAAGGCGGCGATGAACATGAGGCCGCTGTAGGCGATGAGGCCCTTCTGCTCTCCTCTCTTCTCTTTGGCGTTCAATCTGCTTTTTAAGAGCTCCGGCGCTTTGGCGTACATCACCAGGCCCGCGGCGAACATGGGTATGAAGAGAAGGCCCATGAACAGCAGGCCATTGTTCCATCTAAAGGTCCCGGCGGGGACGAAGAGCAGCAGCCCCACCAGCAAGACTCCGGATATGTATTTGATCATCGCTTCTTTGAGGAGCCCGGTCTTCATCCTTTCACCTCCCGCTCCGAAGGACGCGCCGCCGCTGCGCGGCGGAGCCTTTATCTCACCGTGATCTGGCAGGACCTCATGGTCTCAAGGGCCGCGGCGTGCTTTTCGGGCGTCACCCCGGCGCAGCATGAGGCGTCCACCGATATGGGGACCTCAGGCATGTAAGCCTTGAGCATCAGGGCGTTGGAGACGACGCAGATGTCGGTGCAAAGGCCGATGAGCTCTATCTCGATGTCCTCCCGCTTCGAGATCTCGCGGATGTCCTCGGCCAGCTTCGTGCTGCCGAAGGTGGGCTTTTCGTATATGCGGGCGTTTTCCAGAAGCTCCGCGATATCGGGCCTGAGCATCCAGCCCCCGCTGCCTTTGACGCAGTGAGGAACGGGCAGGAAGCGCCCTTCCTGGGTATCCATATAGTCTTCGCCGTGGGTGTCCAGGGTCGCGAAGACGTCCGAGACCCTGTAGGAACGTATCTTTTCCTTCGCGGCCTCCACTATGGCCAGGGCCTCCTTAGTGCCCAGAGCCCCGTCTATGAAATCGTTCTGCATATCGACTACGACGAGCAGTCTTCTCATTTTCTCACCTCCCGGCCGCGGCGTTTTCGCGCGCGGCGCCTCTTCACCTGTATTTTAACCTTCCCAAGGCTTTTTGTCGACAGCGCGGCGGGCAAAAAAGCGTCCCCGGGGCCTTTATACCCGCGGGGACGCTTTAAGTTCGATCAAAGTATATATTTTCCGCTCCGGCCTCAGAGCATACCGTCCTTTACCTCATCGAAAGGTATCTGTAGAGGTATTCGATGACGTTGCAGCGCGGGCACTCGGCCTCGATATCGAAGCTCCCGCTGTAGGTGCCTTCGAGCAGCATGCCGTAGCGGGCCCAGTTGTAGGCGTCGCTGTAGTACTTGCCTTCGCCGGTCTTTCCCGGCTCGCCCATCGCCCTGTAGATGAAGGTCAGGATGTGGCTGTTGGCGCAGTTCATGTCGGGGCTGAAGGTCACCGCCGAGGTGCCGTCGGTGATGCCCTGCTCCACCGCCCAGAGGATGGGCTCGTAATAGTAATCCTTCTCGGCCACGTCGGTGAAGGGGTTGACCGCGTTCTTCGCCTCGGGACAGCCTGCCGATCTCCAGAGGAAGGTCACGACCTGGCCTCTGGTGCAGGTGCTCAAGGGGCTGAAGGTGGTCGCCGAGGTGCCGTCGGTGATCCCGGAATCGTAGGCCCAGACGACGGACTGATAATAGTAATTGTTCACGGTGACGTCGGTGAAGGGCACGGTGTCGTTCTGGGCCTTATCAAGGATCTGATCAAGGTCATTGCCGCTCAAGAGCGCCAGTATGTTGCCCGAATTGATGACGGAGCCGTCGGTCATGGTGAAGATCAGGTCGCCGTTCTCATTGAGCTTGATATCGGCGACTCCCACGCCGGGATCGCCCTTGTCTCCCTTGGGGCCGCGGTCGCCGTCCCTGCCGTCTTTACCGTCCTTTCCGTCCCTGCCGTCTTTGCCGTCCTTTCCGTCCACGCCGTCGCGGCCGTCCTTTCCGGCGGCGCCGGTCTCGCCCTTCTCTCCCGCTTCACCCTTTTCTCCGGGATCGCCCTTTTCTCCGGCCTCTCCCTTCTCTCCGGGATCGCCCTTGTCGCCCTTCTCGCCCTTGAGCACATTGCCCTCGGTAAGGACGACCAGGTCTGTCCAGTCGGGATCGTCGTCTTCATCCAGAGGAGCGTAGCGCCACTGCAGGGCCCTGGTCTTCGTATCGTACTGAAGCTGGACCTGGCGGCCGTCCTTTCCGTCCGCTCCGTTGTCCCCGTCTTCACCCTTGAGGTCATCGAGGCTCACCAGGAACTGCCAGTCCTCGTCCTCTTCGTCCTCGCATTCGTAGCACCACTGCAGCTCGCCGGACTCGGCGTCTATGCGCAGCTTGACGGGACGGCCGTCGGCTCCCGTGTCGCCCTTGAGCAGAGCGGAAGCGGAGGCGGCGACGAGGTCTCTCCACTGGCTGTCGTCCTCGTCCTCGTATTTCCACTGTATCATTTCGACCGCCTGACCATCCTCATCCTCCACCGTCTCGGTGCGGAGCACGATCTCGCTGCCCTTATCGCCCTTGTCTCCCTTATCGCCCTTTTCGCCCTTCAGCGTTTCGAGGGCGATCAGGTCTTCCCAGGGAGTGGCGGAGAGGCCGTCGGAGGCGGCGTAGCGCCACTGTATCATCTCCCCTTCGGGATCGACCCGCAGCTCCACCTGGCGCCCGTCGGCGCCCTTGACGAACTCGGCGTCGGTCACGGCGACCAGGTCCTCCCATTCGTTCTCGTCCTCGCCGTCAAGAGCCTTGTAGCGCCACTGTATCCAGGTCGCGTTCGTGCCCTCTTCCTCACCCGCGCGTTCGACGGTCCGCAGCTCTATCTCGTGGGAATCTTTGCCGTTGCGGACAGTTATGGGCTTCGTGCTCCCGTCCGTAAGGTACACCGTGTAGGTGTCGGTCAGCCCGTCTTCACCGCCCTGCGAGGTGAGCGCTATGTCTTCGATGCCCACGCCGTGGCGGACAGTTATCGTCACGCTGCTGCCGTTGGTATTGGTAAAGGTATAGATGTCATAGTGATCGCCTTCTTCGACCAGCTCGATGTCGTATATCCCGTTTGACTCGAGGTATACGTAGGCAGTGTTGGAATCAGCGCTCTCCACAGCAGCGAGCATGCCGGTCATGGTGCGCACGATGAACTGATACTCGTCGCGCCCGTCCATGCCGGTGAACAGGTATCCTTTGCTGCCCGCGGGAAGGACAGCGAGCTCTGTCAGGCTCTGATCCCTCTGTATCTGGTAGACCTTGAAGGCGCCCACCGGCCTGTTCGCGGTCGAGGGGTCGGTCCAGCTGAGGCTTATGACCGCTTCTCCCTCTTCGCCGGTATCCAGCTCGGCCTTAAGGTCGGTCACGGCCGGAGTCGCGGCTCTCACGCCCTGGAGCATGTAGCCGTAGATCGGGGTGTGCTCGAGCTTTTGCATGTCGAGAGCTTCGTACAGTTCCTCGTCGTCGTAATCGTTGTCCGCGATGTAGGCGTCGAGATCGAAGTCGTTGGGGAGGTTGGAGGGCCAGGTGACCATCTGGTACTGGAAGCCGTATTCTCCGGCCGCCTCCGGGGAGATGCCTATCTCCTCCAGATCGGAGAGCTTCATGTTGACGACCTCGCAGCCGACGCCCTGCCCCACGCTCTTGGATTCGGAGGTGCTGTACTCCTTCATGTACTCAAGAGATGAATGGACGCCGCCGAAGATCTCCCAGCCGAAACCCTTGCCGCCCAGCATGAAGGTGATGTCGAAATTGAAGCCGAAGGCGTAGGTCTCCTCGGTCTCATGGGAGTGCTCCTGGCTCCAGGAATACGAGGTCGAGCTCTCGCCGACTCCGAAGGTATTGGGCGACGACTGGAGCACGGTGCGGCCGGTCTGCAGGCTGGACTTCTTCATATACGAGAAAGGATCGCCCTCGTGGAAGAGCCACTGGTCGTCCAGAAGCTCCAGATGGGGGATGTCCTCTGTCTTTATGGGATCGAGGCCGTTGGCCGCGCGCTCGGCGTTGGCTTCTTCAGCCAGCTCCTGATACCTGTCGTTGTAGTATTCGACGAAGTCGTTGTAATCCCTGGCGTTGACCGTCTCATAGGCGGAGGGGCCGGGGAAGGAGAGAGCGAAGGTGTTCTCGTCGGACCACTCGCCGAAGGTCTCCACCTGGTAGGTGTATATGGTGATGGGCGTCCGCTTCACTATGACCTGATCTTCTCCCTCGGCCGTGAAGGTGTACTCGTCCGTAGTCGTCAGCGAGTTGGAGAAGCTCTTGGACCAGTCCTGCCTGGCGTCCACGCCGAAGTTGAGCTTGCAGCAGGGAGAGCCGGCGTCGACCGCGAAGCCTATGCCGAAGGAGGTGCTCTTGCCGGTGCCTATGCCGTAGCTGTAGGAATTTGACACCGTGTACGAGGTGCTTCCCACCGTCTGCCCC